>DASZPR010000609.1:0-2041 GCA_035550235.1 Verrucomicrobiia bacterium
GTTTCTTAGACCCGAGGGGATGTAGTCAAATTGCTACGTCAAAAACGCCTGGAGCGCGAGAACCAGTCCAATGATGATCAAACCGCCGAAGACATATTTACGAAAGCTTTCGAGCGGCAACCGATGGTTCGCCTCTCGCCCCAGCCAGATCGCGGGAAGCGTCACCGGCAGGCTCAAGAGGTAATAATGGGTGAGTTCGCGAGTCCAAAGGCCCTTCCACAAATATCCCGCCAGGCCGAGAATGCTGGCTGGCAGAAAATATCCCTGCAACGTGGCGCGAAAATGTTGCGGTGACCAACGGCGCATCGCTCCATACACGGCCAGCGGCGGGCCGTTCATGCCGTAGGCCCCGCCGAGTACGCCAGCGAAAAATCCGCACGAGAGCAGCCAGGGCCTGCTGTCTTCCTTGAGTTCCGGCAGCCGGGTTTGGCTGAGAGAATAAACTGCGAAGCCCATGATGAAGAACGCCAGCAACAATTTGACCGCCTCTTGATGCGGGTTGGTCAGCAGCCAGAGTCCAATTGGAATTCCAAACAACGTCGGCACGAGCAACCATCCCGCGCTGCGCACGTGCACCTTTTCCCAATCCTGCGCGATGATGACCGCGGCGATGGTGATGGAAACCATGACCGCCAGCGGCGCGGCCGTCTCCAGCGGAATTCGCATCGCAAGCAGTGGAACCGCCACCAGCGCCTCGCCAAAGCCGAGAGCGGAACGGATTACCGTCGCCACAAAGATGACGCCTAATACATAATAGACAACGTCACTGTGCCTCAAAAAATCAGCCATGGCGGTGTCAGGCTAAGGGTGCGCGACTTTTGCCCAAAAATGGTCTAAGAAACATCCCAATTTTTCCATGCAATTGATATTTAAACATCTACGGCGCCGCCGGAGTTGCGCCACGTTTAGTGTGACACAATGCGCTATTAGTGCCACGATGGCTCAACTTTCATGTGCCACGTCACACAGGTTAATGGACGGAAGTGACTATAAACAAATACTTTAAATAGGTTTTCCCGATTCTGGCACTATCCTTGCGTAAGAATTGGCAAGGAACGTATCGAAAGAAGAAAGAGATTTTATGGCAAAAGTATTAGGAATCGATTTAGGAACGACGAACTCGTGCATGGCTGTCATGGAAGGCGGCGAGCCGCTCGTTCTGGAAAACTCTGAGGGCCGGCGCGTCACGCCGTCCGTGGTCGCTTTCAGCAAGACCGGCGAGCGCCTCGTGGGCGACGCCGCCAAGCGCCAGGCGGTGACGAATTCACGCAACACCGTGTATTCCATCAAGCGCTTCATGGGCCGCAAGTTCGACGAGGTCCAGGAAGAACTCAAGCGCGTCCCTTACAAAGTGGTGCGCGCCTCCAATGGCGACGTGGCCGTGGAAGTGGAAGTGGATGGCAAGGCGAAGCAATATACGCCGCCGGAAATTTCGGCGATGATTCTCGCCAAACTGAAATCCGACGCGGAAATGCGCCTCGGTGAGAAAATCACGCAGGCCGTGATTACCGTGCCCGCTTATTTCAACGACTCTCAACGTCAGGCGACCAAAGACGCCGGCAAAATCGCTGGTCTCGAAGTTCTGCGCATCATCAATGAGCCCACGGCAGCCTCGCTCGCTTACGGTCTCGATAAGAAGAAGGACGAGAAGATCGCCGTGTACGATTTGGGCGGTGGTACGTTTGATATTTCGGTGTTGGAAATCGGCGACGGCGTTTTCGAAGTGAAAGCGACCAACGGCGATACGCACCTCGGCGGTGATGATTGGGACAATCGCATCATGGATTGGATTCTCGACGAATTCAAAAAAGAATCCGGCATGGATTTGCGCAAGCAGCCCGACGCTCTCCAACGCATCAAAGAGGAAGCGGAAAAGGCGAAGATCGCTTTGTCCAGCGCGCAGCAATACGACATTAACCTGCCGTTCATCACGGCGGATGCCAGCGGGCCGAAGCACATTCAAAAAACTTTGAGCCGCGCGAAGATGGAGCAGCTCTGCGATGATTTGTTCGAGCGCACCATCGGGCCGGTGAAGAATTGT
>DASZPR010000610.1:0-5708 GCA_035550235.1 Verrucomicrobiia bacterium
CAATGCCGTATTGTTGCATCCATCGGAAATGAAGGTCCGTCGTGCTTTCATCCCAAGAACTGAACACATACGCCGTGCTGCCGTCTTTGTTAGTGAGCGAACTCGGATATGTTTTCTCGTACTCGGAAACGTCCGGCCAAAAGTCCGGGTGAACGTCATTGGCGGCTAGGAAGCCGCGGTTGCTGTAATGACTCCAACCTTCGCCGGAGCCGTCGCCTTCTGCCCGGAACCAACCCTGGTAACCACACATGACCAGGCCTTCGTAAGTGGGGAATCGCGAGGAAGCACTGTGTCGGCTTTGGGCAAGAGCGCCGGTCAAATGACCGAGAAGTCCCAACGCCAAAATGATGACTATTTTTATCGTCGCTCCTTTTTCCAGTAAAGAGGCCGATTTGTTGTGGCCAACGCCAGTTGAGATTTCATTCGGCGACCGTCGCTGCGCAATTAGTTTATATAGCATGTATTTCTCGTGGCCGGAACCAAAGTGGATGCAAATCACATGCCCCGCGCCCAAAGCATGACCGTGACAGAAAACCACTTGCGGCCAACATCCCCGAAAGCGGGGATTATCCCTTCTCATTTGGCGAAGCATTTTGCTGGGCCTGCCATCCAACGCACTTCGCTGCCCGCAGGCAGGAATGCGCCCGCGGAATCCTTGTCATTCGGGGGCTAGCCGCGCATTCGCACGATTTCGCGGACACCGGATTCGTTTTCGAATTCGATCCCTAACTTGCGCTGCATCTCTTCCAGCGGCACGCCTTTGGTTTCCGGCACCATGAATTTCACCCAAATAAGTTGCAGCACCATCATGCCGCAGAAAAAGGTGAATACATATCCGGGAGCAAACGATTCAACCACCCTGGGAAAAAACGTGGTCAGCAACGCGGCAAATATCCAGTGCGTGAAACAGCCCAAGGTCTGCCCCTCAGCGCGATGGCGGCTGGGAAAAATTTCCGAAATAAACACCCAGATCACTGTCCCCTGGCCTACCGCATGCGCGGCAATGAACGCAAAAATACACACTGGAACGATGCTGAAGTGGTGCGTGAAAAAAGCCCACGCGGTCAACCCCAGTGAAGCAATATAACCCAACGAGCCGATATAGAGCAGCGTGCGGCGTCCCAACCGGTCGATCAGCCAAAGGCCCACAAATGTGAACAACAGATTGGTAACACCGATGCCGACAGATTGAAGCATGGCAGCTTTTTCACCAAGGCCCGTCATCTCAAAAATGCGCGGCGCGAAATAGAGAATGGCATTTATGCCGGATAACTGGTTGAAAAACGCGATGAAAAACGCCAGCAAAATCGGGATTCGCAACCGCAAACTCCAAAAAGCGGCAGCTGAAGTTTTTTCCGACCGAGCAGCGGATTGAATTTCATCCACGTGCGCCAATAGTTGCGCTTCAGACTTGTCGGGTTCAATCAGCTTCAAGACGGCCAGGCCGCCGGCGCGATCGTTTTTGCGCCCAATCAGCCACCGCGGACTTTCAGGAAGCCCCATGCACATCATCGTATAAATCAGCGATGGGATGGCAGCGATCCCCAGCATCAAACGCCAGGCATTTTCGCCCCCGATTTTGGCAATAATAGCGTTGGAGGCAAACGCGGCCAAAATGCCGAAAACAATGTTGAACTGAAACATACCGGTGAGGCGTCCGCGATAATTCGCCGGCGCGATCTCTGATATGTACAGCGGTGATGCGATAGTAGACATGCCGATGCCCAGGCCGCCGATCAGGCGGGCGACTATAAATACCTCAACGTTATTCGCAAACGCACAGCCAATCGTCGAAATCACATAGAGAACGCCAATGGAAAGAAGCGTCCGCTTTCGACCGAATTTATCCGTTGGCCAGCCGCCGATCAGCGAACCGATCACTGTGCCATATAACGCTGCCCCCATGACAAACCCGTGCAAGGTCGAGTTCAAACCCCAAAGCTTCTGAATCGTTTGTTCGGCACCGGAAATGACCACGGTATCAAAGCCAAACAAAAATCCAGCCAACGCTGAGGTAATGGACCAGAAAAATATTTGTTTTTTCATTTTTTCTTATCGGGCAAAAACCAGTGATTCTTTTCAGGTCATGATTATCGCGGAGTTGAGTTCCTGCGTTCGCGCCTGTCCGTAAAATCAAGGTGAAATCGAGGTGTCCGGTTTCTAAAATGATCTTTATCCCGAAAAAAAAACGGTATCCCCGATTTAGGGGGCTAACCAACCGGCGTGAATTTGCAATTTTGATGGCAACGCAATAGCTCCATTTATCCGCGCGCAATGAAATCCGTCATATGAAAACAAGCAAACCAGCCTCACATATTATTTTCATCGTCCAGTTGATTGTGAGTTTTCTCCTGTCCGCATCCAGCCATGCCGCCGGACAAATCTTTAAGGTGGACTATCCGGCGTCGACCAACAAAGACGAACTACAGTTGGACGTCACCTATACAGTGTGGATTCCGGATGTGAAAACTTTGCGAGGCATTGTCGTGCATCAGCACGGCGCTGGAATTCCAGCCTCCCAGGAGGGACTCGCAACGGCGTATGACCTTCATTGGCAGGCCCTTTGCAAAAAATGGGACTGCGCTTTGCTGAGTCCCTCGTATCACGTCTCCAACAATAAAACCGATGATTCACCGGGCGGATCGCAACTGTGGTTTGACCCAAGACGCGGTTCAGAGAAAGCCTTCCTCCGGGCATTGGATGAATTCGCTGTTCAAACCAGCCATCCCGAATTCAACAAAATTCCCTGGGTGTTGTGGGGCCATTCCGGCGGTGGAATTTGGTCGGACGTGATGAGCGTGCTGCATCCCGATCGTGTGGCCGCGATGTGGTTGCGTTCCGGCTCAGCCGCCATGTGGCGCAATCACACAAATTTTCTGGACTGCCCGGACCCGGACGCCGTTTATAAAATACCGGTCATGTGCAATTCCGGAATTGAGGAAAAAAACAATCTTCCCTGGAATGGCCCTCTTCTGACAGTCAAGGAACACCGTGCCCACAATGGACCCATTGGATTCGCGCCCGATCCTTTGACCGGGCATTGGTGTGGAGATAGTCGTTATTTGGCAATTCCGTTTTTGGATGCCTGTCTCACCCTCCGTTTGCCGGATGCAGGCAGCGCCGACGAGAAGCTCAAGCCAATTGACATGAGCAAAGCCTGGCTGGCGCCCTTGCTCGGCGCCAACGCTGTCCCCGCTGCGGAATATCAAGGCGACCTTAAAGAAGCCGTCTGGCTCCCAAATGAAACCGTCGCCAAAGATTGGATGGAATATGTAAAAACAGGAGAGGTCAGTGACAAGACACCGCCGCCTGCACCTTACGATGTCAAAGTGCTCGATAAAGGCGAGCAGGGTTCAATCATCACCTGGGAGGCGGACGCAGATTTTGAAAGCGGCCTCCACCATTTTATTATTATGCGCGACGGTCGCGAGTTGGGGAATTGGCCGGCCGTCAACCAGGTCCGATTTCAGGAGCGGCCCAATTTCCAAGCCGGTTGGATGAACTCGTATGGCGATGCGCCCGGTTATCCGCCGCGACAAATGCGCTTTGAAGACCCCAATCCGAAAGACCGTCGGAAGGTGAGTTACCAGGTAATCAGCGTCAACACCGTGGGCCTGCGTTCCGAACCGGCCGCTCCTGTTTCCGGCGAAAAACCTTAATTCGCTTCAATAGGTTTGAGCGCGGCTCGTCGCCGCGGTGATGAAATCGACAACTGTATCGGGATCACTCGGCGACAACGGATAATGCCCCCTGCCCTTTTCGATAATGACGTCCATTTGTCCGCCCAGTGCCCGATATTGTTTTTCCTCCGCACGCGTATTGGTTTCCAATCCCGGATCTTCGCTACCGCAGACGTGCAGGATGGGGATTTTTGCCTGGGCCAGCGAAGCAAGGCTATCCAATGGTTGGGTTTTGGCGAGGTTGCTGTGCAGGATCGGATTTTCAGCGTAGAGGCAGGAAACTTTGTCCGGATTCGCAATGGCCCATCCGTAGGCTTCCCCCGCGGCGCCCCCCGCGCCGGCCATCGCTGGTTTTTTGGAAAACCCGTGGTCGACGAAATGCTTGTAAATGACATCCCATTGAGCGGGAACCGGACCATCAAAATTGTACGGCACTGCGCCGGTCACGATATAAAAACCTTTGGCCAGAAGCGCCAAGGCAACCGGGTCATTTCGATCCACCAAATCCACGCGAAACATCCACGGGTTTCCCGGCGCCGGCTGATTCGGGGCAATGACCGTGGTAAAAGCATCCACGCCTTTCAGCGTGATGTAATACCGGTCGTAACAATTGGTAAAAAGCGGCCCGCGCACGGTAACGTACGTTTGTTCTCCCACAAAACTGCGATAAACTTTGGAGGTTGGATAAAAAGAAGTCTTCGAAAACTTCACACCGGCAAAATCGGCTGGCATTCCCTTCCTCTCCCGAACACTGTTCTGGATGAAATCCGCGAGGAAGGCAGGATCGCGCAGACTATGCGGATGATGCCCCCGCCCTTCCTTGATCATCACTGAAATGCGTCCGCCGAATTGCTGATAGGTGCTTTCAATCGGCAGAGTGAACAGCCCTAAAATCGGATCGATGCTGCCGCACACATGAAGCAAAGGGACATCGTTCGTGGCCAAACCAGAGAGTCCGTTCATCACTTCCCAATTGCCGCCCGGATTGTCCGCGTAAATGCAGGATACCTTGCTTGGATTGCGAACAGCCCACGTGTAGGAAAATTCTCCACCCCGGCTCATGCCGATAAACGCAGGCTTCGGCGATAATCCATGCTTTTCCGTAAGGAAGGCATACCACGCGTCCCATGATTTGTCCGGGCGCAAGTCCTGGCTGGCCTCAATATAAGCCACGCAAAAACCGCGTTTGAGCAATTCCACCTCGGTCTGCGGTTGATGATCCCAATAACATCCGCGCCACGACCACGGATTTCCGAGCGCATTTGTTTTGGGAAGCACGACAATGCACCGCCGCCCATGATTTCTATGTTTGTAACCGTTTGCCTCTTCCGGCGCGGCTTTGAGTGGTTGAAGCTTCAGGTCCTCGCTCATCGAAAAATCGTAACGATCAAACCCATGCCAGGAAGTCTTTTCACCGGCAAAAGAAACGGGCATGAAATTGGTTTCCATACCGTGAACTGGTCTGGAAGAAATGGCGGCAACCATTATTGTCGCGGCTAGAGCGGTTAAAAAAATACTGCGGCCCTGCTCTAAACAAAATAAATTTCTGCATCGAATCATAAATTTCACAGTCTGGATGTTGTTCTCCCGAGAGCCCCGGCGCATGAATTTGATAAAGACTTCCCGAATGCTGGTGAAAATGGCCAGCCTTGAATTGACCTCATTCCCACAAAATGAATTTTACTTCAACTGTCCGAGGACATTAGCGGTCGTCGTGTCAAAATCCTGCAAGCTTTGGTAGAAATAAAAGTCGCGGCTCCCATCCGGGCGATAAGAATGCAGTCGCCGCATATTCGCAAACTTCACCCACTCCGCCGAGCCATCCGCATAGACCTGATTGCCGCCAAGAGGCTCCGCGCCACGAATGCCTTTATGAGGAGCCTGACTCGGGGCATTGGCTGCCGCGGTGTTACCCCAAGTTCCATTTCGCATGTTGAGTTCGGCGGCCAGGACCCAAAACGCCTTGGACAGGCCAAGCCTCACGGGGCTGTGCGAGGGATAAATGCGAGTAGAAGAGTTTCGCCATTC
>DASZPR010000611.1:0-3249 GCA_035550235.1 Verrucomicrobiia bacterium
GAGGGGCTTTTCCGCGTGGCGGATGCGGCGAGCTTGAAATTGCAGATTGCGGATGTTTCTCCCGCGGCGTTGTGCAATGCGTTCCGTTTTAATTACGGCGAGTTGGAGGATTGCACGATGCTCCTCGACATCGGCGCCAAGACGAGCAATTTGTTGTTTTTCGAGAAGGGCAAGGTTTATTCCCGCAGCATCAATCTCGGCGCCAATTCCATCACGCAGGATTTCGCCGCGGAATCGAAGTTGAAGTGGGAACAGGCGGAAAAGATCAAGATTGAAGAAGGGTTCGTGAGCCTGGGCGGCGCGTATGAGGAGCCGGAAAACCCCAATCAGGCGGCGATTTCCAAGATTGCGCGCCAGTTCATGACGCGGTTGCACATTCAGGTCAACCAGACGATGCAGTTTTATCGCGGCCAGCAGGGCGGGTCGCAGCCGGCGCGGTTGTTCCTCTCGGGTGGGGCGTCCATCATGCCTTACACGGCGCAGTTTTTCGCGGAAAAGCTGAATGTGCCGGTGGAGTATTTCAATCCGTTCCGCAATGTGCAGATTGACCCGACCGTGAACCTCGAGGAATTGGCGCGCGTGGCGCATTCCATGGGTGAAGTGGTGGGTTTGGGTCTGCGCAACCTGGCGCATTGCCCGGTGGAATTGAATTTGATGCCGGAGAGCACGCGCAAGTGGCGCCTGTTCAACGAGAAGAAGCCGTATATCATTGCCACGTTGTTTACGATCGTGGTAGTGGTGGGGGTGATCGGTTTGTTGTTCGACCAGTTGAGCAGTGTGAAGGCGGATAGATTGCAGAAGATCAAGCCCACGGTGGACGCGGCGGTGGCCAAAGACCAGCAATTCACGACGGCCTACAATGCGTTGAAGACGCAGAAGGATCAATTCGACAAACTGGGGACGTTGACGGCTGACAAATATTATTGGACCGACACGCTGCCTGAATTTCGCAAAGTTCTCCTGAAAGTGGAGCAAACCACCTCGAACAAATGGAACTCAGCTTCGGGAATTTGGATTGAGCAATTCGTGACGCCGGCCGGTCCGGATGCCGTGGCCGGCGTGGACACCAGCGGCACGATTCAAAACGTGGGTGCTGCCATGGAGCAGGCCATCGAGCAAAGATACAATGTGGCGGTGGCCGCGGCAGATCCGAACGTGGTAGCGGCTGCGCCCTCCCCGGCGGTCAGCACGGTTTTCATGGTTATCCGCGCGGTGAAAGGCCCGAGTGAGACGGCTAATTCAGAATTGATGTACGCAGTGTTCGATGCCTTTAAGGCCTGCCCATTGGTGGACCCGAAAGCCACGCAATTGGGCGAGAAGCTGTTGGCCGATGATTCGCTGGGGCAATACACGTTCACGTTTGCGATAAAAGTGACACTGGCGAAACCGTTGAAGTTTTAATATGTCCTGGGCCAAACGAAATATTTATTTTCTCGTCAGTTGCATCGTCGCAGTGGTGCTGCTGGGCGCGGCCGGTTGGTATTGCTGGGCTTCGTCCCAGGCGAACAACGCGAATTGGGACCAGTTAAAGGCGGCTTACGATCAACTGAAAACATTGGCCGACAAACCTTTCGGCCCCGGCAATGACAAGGTAAACAATATCCAGGCTGCCAAGGAGCAGACCGAGGAAGTGAAAAAGCGCGTGGCGGAGATGGAGAAGTTTTTCACGCCGATCCCGAGCATCCCGAATACGAATCATTTGAATGACCGCATCCTGGCGTTCGCGGTGCGTGATACGGTGAGCCAGATACGCGCGGCGGCACAGGCCCGGGGGGTGACGGTGCCGACGACCACGCCGGATTTTGCGTTCTCTTTCTCGCTGCAGATGGGAAAGACCATTTACGATCCGAACAGCGCCGATATGCTGGCCCGGCAGTTGGGCGAGGTGAAAGTGATTTGCGACACATTATTTGCCGCGCGCATCATGGCGCTGGATTCGATCCAGCGCGAGCGCACTTCGGACGATTCGAGCCAGCAGGGGCAGTACGCGACCCAGCCGGATTATGTCGACTCCATCTCGGTGACGAATGGTTCCACCGTTATTTCGCCCTATCAGATTACGTTTGAATGTTTCACCCCGCAGTTGGGCACCGTGCTCGCCAACTTTGCGAATCAAAAACACACCATGGTGGTGAAAACGTTGGACATCGCCCCGGCGGATATGATCGGTGGCATGGGTATGGATGGCGGTGGGGGGCGGTATCCCTCGGAGACAACGTACGGAAACCCGTACGGAACCCCGCAGGCAACTTTTCGCGGTGGTTTGCCGACGATCATTGACGAGAAAAAACTCAAAGTAATCATGCTCGTGGACGTTGTTAAAATCGTTCCGGAGCAGGGCAGATAATGCAATTCCTTAAGAAAAACTACGAAAAGATCATCCTGGGGGTTGTGGTCCTCGCGACCCTCGGCATCGTGGCGTTTCTGCCCATCCTGGTGTCGCAGGAGAGAAAGAAGCTCGATGATTTGGAGAGCCAGGTCATTCCGCACAATCCCAAACCGCTGCCGCCGCTGGACTTGAGCAAGGAAGATGATTTTCTGAACCGCAGCAAAAACTCATCGGTTTCGTTGAACCTGGAAAAGCCGCACAAGATTTTCAACCCGGTTCGGTGGCAATTAAAGAACGGCGCTCCGTTCCGCAACCCGTCCGGTGAGGAAATCGAGAAGCTCACGATCACCAAGATTTCGCCGCTGTATGAAATCTATTCGCTGACGGGTGTTTCGGCCTCGGAAGGTTTGCCCACGCATTACGGCATCGGCATCACGCACCAGGCGGCGGAAGCGGTCTCAAAACGGAACTTGAAAACCACTTACGCGTCGATGAACCAGACCACCAATAACTTCACGGTGGTGGCGGCGGAAGGGCCGGAGGAAGACCCGACTTCTGTGACTTTGAAATTGTCCGATACCGGTCAGACGGTGGTGATTACCAAAGACAAGCCATTCGAGCGGCCTGAAGGGTATATCGCGGACTTGGTTTACACGCCGGACAACAAAGCTTTTCCCAACCGGAGGAAGACCGATGCGTCTCCGATTTGCTTCGCGAACGAGTGCTACAAAATCGTAGACATAACGGAACACGAAGTTGTATTGTTCCAACTTTCGAATCAGAAGATTTGGACCAAAGAATATAATCCGACAAATTCTGCCGCCTCTCCGGCTTCTCCTTAAACGCAACCGAACCCACAATGAAAGCAGTCATCAAGTCACTTGTTCTCGTAGTCGCTTCGGGCTCTCTAGCCCTCGCGC
>DASZPR010000612.1:0-5558 GCA_035550235.1 Verrucomicrobiia bacterium
TCCTTCAGCGGAATCATGTTCGGGCCGTCGCTCAACGCGCGGTCGGGCTGCGGATGCGTTTCGATGAAAATGCCGTTGGCTCCGGCAGTGATGGCGCAGCGAGCCAGCACTGGTGCGAACTCGCGTTGGCCCGACGATTTGTCACCGCCGCCGCCAGGCAATTGCACGGAATGCGTGGCGTCAAAAATCACCGGGAACCCGAACGTGCGCATGATTGGTATCGAACGCATATCCGCCACAAGGTTGTTGTAACCGAAGGTCGTGCCGCGCTCGGTGACGAGCAGTTTTTTGGCGCCGGCGCTGCGGGCCTTGTCCACCACCTGCCCCATTTCCCTGGGTGAAAGGAACTGGCCTTTTTTCAAATTCACAATTTTGCCGGTGCGCGCCGCGGCATCGATCAAGTCCGTTTGCCGGCAAAGAAACGCAGGGATTTGCAGGACATCGACAACTTCGGCAGAAGCGATCACCTGGTCTTCCGTATGAACATCGGTCAAAACCGGCACGCCAATTTTTTTTCGCACATTGGCGAGCGTCTGCAATCCGGCTTCAATGCCCGGCCCGCGAAAAGATTTTCCGCTGGTGCGATTGGCTTTGTCGTAACTGGCCTTGAAAACGTAAAAAATGCCGAGGCGATCGCAGGTCTTTTTCATCGACTCGGCGACTTGCAGGCAAAGTTTTTCGCTTTCAATGACACACGGGCCGGCGATGAGACTGAGCCGGGCCGGTGAGCTGAGAGATTTCCAAATGGCGGAATCGTTAAGCACCGCGGGTACTTAACAGTCGCGGAGGGGAAAGTAAATGCGCTGGTTACTAACCTTGGCCGCGGGCGCCGTCCGATGTGGAAAGCTCCAAACGCCAATATTCAAGCTCCCGAGAAATTCCAAACATCAAACTTCCCATTAGCGCCAGTCCTTTCTGTGGAGCCCGGCACTGGGAGCTTCTCTGGAGTTGAATATTGGCGCTGGGAGCTTTTTCGGGCATGGGGTTTCTAACCAAGAGCATTTCAAGAATTTGCGGCTTACATTGCACTAAAGATGTACCACAATATGGACACCAAAGATTTTACCGTTCTGCTGGTGGAGGACGATTTGAATGATATTTTTCTCGTCAAACGAGCATTCAAAACGGCGCAATTGGAAACCCCCTTGCAAGTCGTCACCGATGGCGAGGAAGCCACTCATTACTTGAGCGGCCATGGCAAGTATGCCGACCGCGACGCGTACCCCCTGCCAAAATTGATCGTGATGGATATCAAGATGCCACGCATGACCGGGTTTGACGTGCTGGAATGGATCAAAAACGACGGCACCTTGCGGCGCATCCCGGTGATCATCGTGTCCTCCTCCAATCGGCCGCAGGACATCGATCGCGCGTACGAGCTCGGTGCGAATGCCTACATGGTCAAACCGGTCAATTATCGCGCAGTCGAGCATCTGTTCGAATCCATCACCCATTATTGGGGCTACGAATGCGCGAAACCGGGGTTGGAGGCGTTGGGACAGGGAAATTGATGGTTTTCCCGCGAACCCAAATTTGCGACAGTTCAGCGCCATGAATCACCTGTCGAAAATTGTCCGTCACAAAAAAACGCTGCTGCTGCTTTCGCTGGCGCTGATCGTGACCGCGGTTTCCGGCTGCCAGACGATTGGATTTTATTCGCAGGCGATCCGGGGGCAGTACCAGATTTTTGCCCACCAGGAGCTCATCGATAAATTGATCGCCGACCCGCAAACGCCCGAGGCGCTCCGCGCCAAACTGCGGCTGGTGGAACAATTGCGCGCGTTCGCGAAAGACTCCCTGAAACTGCCGGTGGATGGGCACTACCGCAAATACGTGGATGTGCATCGGCCTTACGTCGTCTGGAATGTGCAGGCCGCGCCGCAATTCTCGCTTGAACCGCGGACGTGGTGGTATCCGCTGGTCGGCAGCCTCGAGTATCGCGGATATTTTTCCGAACAAGGCGCGCAGAAATACGCGGCGCGCATCGCAAAAAAAGGCGACGACGTTTACGTGGACGGCGTGGAGGCGTATTCCACCCTGGGCTGGTTCAAGGACCCGATCCTCAACACCTTCATCGACCGCAGCGAGCCGGAACTGGCGGAAGTGATTTTTCATGAACTCGGCCATCAACGCGTGTTTGCGCGCGGCGACACGGATTTCAACGAGGCCTATGCGACCACTGTCGGCCAGGAAGGCGCGCGGCGCTGGCTGCGCGCGTCCGGAAAAACCAACCTGTTGGAGAAATACGAAACGGTGCTGGGACGCAACGATCAGTTCGTGCATCTGATCCTCAGCACACGCGAGGAATTGGAAAAGGTTTACGGCGACACGCTTGACAAGGACGGCAAAGTGAAGGCCGCGAAGACTCCGCCGCTGCCGCCCGCCCAGTTGAAGGAAGCCAAGGAGCGCGTGTTCGCGGAGTTGCGCAGCAACTACCAAAAACTCAAAGCGAGCTGGGGTGGTTACGCGGGCTATGACGAATGGTTTGCGCGCGAATTAAACAACGCGCAACTTAACACGATTGCGAATTATTACGACTACCTGCCGGCATTCCAGCGGGTGCTGGAATTGAATGGCAACGACATGGAAAAATTTTATGTCGAAGTCGAGCGCCTGTCCAAAATGGACAAGGACCAACGGCATCAATGGCTGCGGAATCTGGCAAACCGCCCGCGCAAATAATCCGCCTAGCGGTAGACCCATCGCCGATCAAACGCGAGGGTGGCGGGTTGAAACATCACGGTGCGACGCGGGTCCGGCGAGGAACTTGCGGCGATTGCTTTTGCAGATAGTTTGCGAGAACGCGGAGTTGGCTCGGCGTCCCTTGCCGAAATCGCACTTCCAAAAACTGTAGACTCTTCGCCGAATTTCGACAGCGAAGCCATGGTGAGGTGACTTGAAATATCGCGAAGTCGCAGGAATCCAGTTTGAAAATTCGTATCACTTGCCGCATTCGTAACTACCAATCTGGATACGGTGCTGGTGACGGCGCCCACGATGTTGGTAGCAATCACCTGGTATAATCCTGTGTTGGTCGTCTGCACATTTGCCAGGGTGAGGATGTTGTTAGTCGCTCCCGTCAAAAGGAACACGTTCAGCGTGGCCGAATCCTCGAAGTACCATTGGTAGAAAATGGGTGCGGCGCTCGTGGCCGTTATGCTGATGGTCACCGTCGTGCCGACCAGGACATCCTGACGGTTGGTCGGCTGTACCACGATAGCGGGCACTGTATTGCTGATGACCTGCGAGGCCAGCGTCGCCACCCGGCTGGTGGCGGAGTTGAAACTGTTGGTGACCACAACCTGGTAACCTCCGTCATTGGCCGGTTGCACGTTGGTGATCGTAAACGAAGGATTGATGGCATTCGAGATGGCAACACCATCAAAGTACCACTGGTAGAAGAGCGGACTCTCGCCGCCGGCGGACACGAAGAAGGTGACGTTGCTGCCGACAATCGCATTGGTATTGTCGAGGGGCTGAACGAAAATAGTGGCGCGGCGCGGATCCGCTTCGTAAGCGCCGACATCGCTGTTGGTGCCGACGGGACGGAGAAAACCGCGCTGATCATTGGTCAGGGTCAACTCCGGCGGAACCCGGTCAATGGCAATGCTGTTCGTCGGCAGCGCGATGGTTTCCGTCGGGCCGCCGTTGTCAGCGATATCCCCGCCGCCGAAAAGCGCGTTGGTGTTTATCTGGCTATGGAGCTTCGTCTTGAATTTGATGCTCTTGTCGGCGATGAGATTATACCCCCCATCGATGATCGTGCCGTAACCCGCTTTTCCGGAGAGAGCTGTGGCGACGATGGAATTCACGAGGTTGAACGAGCCGTGTTTCTTTTTGGCGACGTTGGCAATGTTGCCGCCGAAGCTTGATCCCACTTTTCCGTTTTTGCCGGCAGACGCTCCGGAGCCGGCAGTCCCGGCGTCACCGCCAGACGCGCTGCCTTTCGAGAAAGTGCAATTCGCCACTGTGATCGTGCCGGAATTATAAATGCCGCCGCCAATGGCGCTGCCACCCACGCCGCCGTTGCCACCCTTGGCACCGCCCACGCCGCCATCACCACCCCCGCCGCCCGACGCGGTATTTTCATAAAATGTGGAATTGGTAATGAGGAGCGACCCGGAATTTTCAATGCCGCCGCCGAGCGCATCGCCACCGCGGGGACCAGCCTGACCGGCGCCCGAGCCGCTGGTGCCACCGGTGGAACCGTCTCCGCCTTGCGCAGTGTTATTGTTGAAGGTGGAATTGAGAACCAGGGAGCTATTGGCGGGTGGGAGCGGCGCCGCCGTATATAATCCGCCGCCCGAAGCCGTGCCGGTCATGCCCGCGAGGCCATTCACGCCGCCTACGATCGCCGAACCGCCCAAACCGCCGATGCCGCCGGAGCCGCCGGCGGCGGTGTTGGCGGAGAAGGTGCAATTCGAAATGATAATGGTCCCCATGTTGAACACGGCGCCGCCCGCAACCGCGCCGCCCGCGCCACCCGCGCCGCCTTTGCCACCGCGCGTGCCGGCATTTTCACCATCCCCGCCGTCACCGCCCGTGCCGCCGACGGCGCCATTGGTCATAAATTTGCATTCGAAAATGGCCAGGTCGCCGAGGTTGTAAATGGCCCCGCCGTAAGCGGGGGTGCCGGGCGTGCCGCGGCCGCCATCTTTTCCCACGGCCACATCACGAGTGGAGTCACTGAACGACTCGCCATTCTGTCCGTCCGCGCCAGTCACATGATTGTTCGCAAACGTGCAATTCATGAGGGTCACGCCGCCCCCTTCCGCGATGTTCATGGCCCCACCGAATTGGCCACGGCCACCGGTCACGGTCATATTGGCGAGGGTAAGACTCGCGTTGTTCGTGACGATGAAAATGGAGTTCGTGTTGCCACCGTTGACCGTGACGATGGATTCGCCGTCAAACGATTGTTCGTCGAAGTCGCCATTGGTGTTGCCGATCAGGATGGGCGTGGTGACGGTGATGGTTCCGCCACCCGCTCCGATGACCGTGTTCAGCGCGTTGGTAAACGTGGTGGCGTTGCCGTCCGAGACGGTGACGTCCGCGCGCAATTGCGTGGCCGCAACCAAAACGAGACCCAATGCGTAAACTAAATACTTTCCCATGCTATACCTTGTCTGTGCCATGGCCGGACGGCGGTTGCAACTGGCTCAATAATCCAGAGGCGTGCTGTTGGTGTGCGTCGCGTTCATGCGCTTCTCATCTTCCTCAGCCTGTTTCAGACGAATCGCCTCCTGCTCATGAATTTCATTTTCAGCCGCGCGAACGCCGGGCAACCGTTTGCGTTCGACATTAGCGACGGCCGCTGCCGCTTCGGGCGTGGGCAACACGGTGGGCCGCAGGAGAACGATGAGTTCAACCCGTTCCTCCGTATTGGCATTGCTGCGGAAAAGATTTCCCAGCAGCGGAATGTCCTTGAGATAAGGCACGCCGGATTTGGTTTTCGTCTGGCTGGTGCTGATCATGCCGCCGAGGATGATGGTGTCGCGGTCCTTCACCGCCACGGTGGCGGAGGCCTGCCGCTGGTTGATGGTCGGGACCGAAGTGCC
>DASZPR010000613.1:0-4381 GCA_035550235.1 Verrucomicrobiia bacterium
CAGGCAAGCGACTGGAGAGCGTCGCGCGTCACACGTAATCCCTCGCCGTAGCAATAGCCGAGATAATGCATCGCGTGGATGTCACCCTCCTCAGCCGCCTTCTGAACTTCCAACAGCGGCACCGGATCCCATTTTTTCAACAATTCAGCAATTGGCGTCGCATTGGTGGAAGTATCCACGGCCGCACCGGCGGTAAAACAACTCAGCACGGCCAATAGCCAGCCCAACCGAAGGAATGGACGGCTCAAGTTGAATTCGAGAAAATGCCTCATGTTTTTTCCAGGCTGGCTTGGTTTGACCGAGCGGTTGAGGATTTTCGGAGCGCCTGGCGCTGCAATTCGAGTTTCGGCTCAAGAGCCGCATCGGGAACCAGCCAATGTCCGCCAATTTGGGGATTGGCAAAGGCCAAGCCGGCTGGTGTTTTTGTCCAGAAATCGATATTCCCTATCTGGCCGCTCCACCGTTGTCCCATGCGCAGTTCCGGCATCTTTGGACTGAAGGGATTCATGCTGGGATCGGTAATTTCAAATTTAACCGGAACAGAAATCGCGCCACGAAACTCCGGATCGAAATAAAAAACCGTCGCGTCTCGGTTATCCGCAAATTGAACCGGCTTCTTGAGGACATATCCGTATGCGGGAGGCACTATGCGCGGGCAGAGAACCCACAATTTTTGATCATCAGCATAGACTGATGCCGGTTCGAGAGAATATTCCGAAGGCCAATCCCATCGAACAGGGTTTAGCAGTTTTTCGTCGATCGAAACCGGGGAAGAGAAGGGAGCCTCGTCCCTCAAGAGCGATTGGCACGGTTGATTGTCATTCCAGAATCCTACCAGGTAATGCCGCACCACGAGTCCACTTAACAACCACTGTGAACCTGCCGGCGAACTGAATCTGGCGCTATTGCCTCGATACCGATTCGTGCCCTGCGGCATGGGCCGCATGTTCCATTGCTCTGTGACGGGATCGAACGTCAAGCAACCGCTTTCCGTCAGCGCGCCCAAGCGCCCGTCCGTTTGCGCATAGATGAGCGTTCGGGATTCCCAAAGTGAATCAGCCGCATTCGCCGGCGGTTGACGGCGCGAACTGGCGAGGACTTGAATGGATTTGGTGTCCGGTTGCACGGAAATCAACCCATCACTTCGGCTGATGAACAAACGATCTTTCAACCAAACCAGCCGGGTCGAGCCTTCCACCGGTGTGGAGATTTCATCCCAAACTCTTTGGGAAAACTTGAAACGATAGAGATGACCTCCGGACTCCACAAAGAGCGCATCGCTGGAAACTTCAAACAAGGCGCCAGGCGTGCCGAATTCCTCGGGAAAATGAATTTCATCCGTGACTCCCGATTGCGGATCGACGGCAAGGTAAGTGGTTTGGATATCGTCCCACCTGCTCCAACTGTTGGTTGCGGAGTATTGAACCCGCACCCAAATGCGTCCTTCGCGCAATACCGCTCCGTAAAAACTCGGGCGACGATTTGGGCTTATGTTCGGCTGCTTCAAATTCCACGGGATAAATTTCGCATTCACCATTTCCTCAGCTGGATGGACCGGGCCCGCGACTTCCGAGTTAGTGCGGGGAAGTCCCGCTACCCCGCGCAGATGCGAGATTAGTGAATCCACCATTCCGGGATGCGCGAGCTTCTGCCGATACGACACGACGAGCGGCAACAGCTCCCGGGCTTGCTCGGCGGTTTCTCTCGCCGGGACCGCCTTGATGAATAATTCTTGAACCACCGCGGGATTGGTTGACCCCATGTGCTCCAGGAAATCCATTCGTAACCGATGTTTAAAACTCGCGAAAGGTTCGTGATTGAATGGAAAATAGGAATAGTCGTCGTATCTTTTTTCAAGGGCTTCTTTTGTGCGCTCGACCAGCGAGGCATTTTCAGGGCTGGAAAAAATCACCTCGCGATGGTCCCACATGGCAGAAATCAGGTTCTGCTCAGCCCGTTGCAAGCTGCCGTTTTCGTCTCCCGGATCCCACAGCAGCGCCAGGTATAGGCCTTTGATCCGCACGGCGGGGTTCGTGTTCGCGCAAGTCTCTTCGATGAATTCGTGCATCAAGTGCGGCACCCGCTGGCGATCTTTCCACGTCCATCCGATAAACCGCGGCAGGCCTTTGGGAACAATACCGCGATTCAGCAATTCGCGATATGCCGGCACGGCGTCCTCGGGCTGCTCAAAACACGCGCCATATTCCGACCATGCCAGTGTATCAAAACACACGCGCGCATCCTGTAGACGATAAGTCAGGTTGGTCGCGGAAACAGGATGCGCGTTCATTGCTTTGAACGCGTCACGCATTTTCTCTCGCAGATCGGCCAGTTGCTCCTCGTGGCCCACGCGCGCCTCAGCCGCATAATAATAACTTTCCACCTGGCACGCCGCCGCGAACAGCGCCTCATACGCGAGAGAAAACCGATCGAATGTGCTTGAATTCGTTCCGCAAAAGAATTTCGTCGGATTTTGTGAAAGGATTTCCAACGCCCGGATCAACCGGGGAAACTGGTCCGCTTCTGGAAATGCTTGAACGCTGACATCGCGAGGATAAAGCGGGTCCCTCGGCGCGCTCTCGCTGTAGGCCTGGAAAAGCGCGCCGGCAGAATCGCTGTTTCGTTTTCCCAATGCCCACGCGGACTCTGCGGCTGCGCGTGCTTGAGGGTAAAGATTCCACTTCAAAGCCCACCGCGCTTCCGCGTAAAACTGCTCCGCCTCTTCGTCAGCGTTCCATGGTTCAGTGCTGCGGCCCAATTTGAGACTCACCAGCACCTTGTCCGCGAGTCGATTGATAACCTCAGTATAGTTGGCGCGGTTCCCGCTGACTTCGATTTTTACCGGCGCGCCACCCTTCGGCGGCACCAGTCGAGCAGTAAGCGTGATAGTCTTCTCAGAATAACCGTTGTTATCCAGCGTACCATCTAGCAAATAGCTGCCGTCCCAGAATGCTGTTTCGCCCACTCCTTTCAATTCTTTTTCCGATGCTAATGATTCCATACGGCGCCGTTCCAGGACGAACAACCGGGGTTCCTGGCTCAATCGCTCGATTGCCAGCAAGGTCAATTGCCGTTCCGCTTCACGCGCTTCGGTCATTTGCATCGCAGAACGCAAATTAACGACGGATATGGGAATAGCGTCCTTTGCCAGCACACCCAGTTTGGGTGTGAGGGGTTCAATTTGCCTCGCCACGGCGGGCGCCCATTCGGCGGAACGTTCCAGCGGCCACTTGAACCGCTGCTCTGATAGAATGACCCCGGCCTTTACCGCGATAAGGTCTATCGTCAGAAACTGATCTGAACCGATGGTGTTCGTGCCGAGAAACAGCAAGCCGTCCGCGCCGAGGACCTGGCCGAGTTTCAAATAATCACCATTGCCCGCTGCAAGAGTTTGTTCGCGATAGACGCGCGCGATTTCCGCCCGCTCCAGCAAATGAATGTAGTTGGCTTTTGAGAATTCCACGGCAAGTAGATCCGCCACGCGATCGACTTCAGGCGATTTCGATACGATTGCCAGCCGAATAGGCGATTGAGCGTTAAGGGAAACGAAAACCGGTGGCGAATTAGATTTCGCACGGTCCGCCAGAATTCGTGCTCTCTGAAGATCCTTTTGGGTCATTCTGCCCCGCACGGGGGCCTGAAGGTACCCATAGAATGCGAGGAGAATGGTCGCAAGAAGGGACAGCGCCACGAGCCAAAGCTTGAGCCGCTTTTTCGTAAAATCACTCATGGAATGAAGCGTAGGCAATGGTCACGGTGAGACCTATGTGTCAGCGGCAATCATTCGGCCAGTTTCGGCAACAACCGCTCCGCCAGTTCCGCCGCCGCATTTTGCAGCGCCGTCTTCGCCGCGGTTTGTTCGGCAATATCCACGGCCACGCTGGTCTGCCGATCCACGGCCACCACGTCGCCATTCTTTTTGTGGGCCTTCACTTCGATGCGCGATTTGCAGGAAACCAAATTACCTTTGCGCATGCCGTAGGCGCTGAAAGCGTCGCCAGTAATTTCCACGTCCGCGCGGTTGGTCGAGCCCGCGTCCAGGAGTTTGAAGCCGCATGACTGGAGGAGGGAACCGATCTCTGTTTCCGCTGCCGGATCAATCACGCGTTGCCCAAAATGCTGCTCGCCGATTTTAACGGATACCGACGGAAGAGCCTTGCCGCCGAGCGCTTTTTTGATTTTGACGACGAGTTCATCGCGCGTTTCCACCTTGGCGATTAGTGTGTCGCCTTTTTGTGTGACATCGGTGGCGATTTTTTTTGCCAGGTCGGCGGACAAATCGGAAATGGAGGACTTCTCGCCGCCCTTGACCAATTCACCATACACGCGACTTGTCTCGGTACCGATGATTTTGGCCACTATAAACAATTCACCTTCGGCT
>DASZPR010000614.1:0-2374 GCA_035550235.1 Verrucomicrobiia bacterium
TCCACATTCCATTTTGCGAGACGCTTTGTTGGTTCTGCGGCTGCACCACGGTCATCACTCTCAATCATTCCCAGGGCCAGACCTATATTGATTACTTGGAAAAAGAAGTCGCTCAGATGGCGACGTTGATCAACCCCCGCCGCAAGGCCGTCCAACTCCATTTTGGTGGTGGTTCCCCGACGTTCCTTTCACCTGATGAAATTCGCCGGCTTGGCGACATCATTCACAAGCATTTCAAATTCTCACCGGACATCGAGGCCGGAGTCGAAATCGATCCGCGGCGCCTCACGCGCGATCACGTCGTGGCGCTGCGTGAAGTCGGCTTCAATCGCGCGTCGCTCGGCGTGCAGGACTTTGATCCGACCGTTCAACAAGCGGTGCACCGCATTCAACCGCGTGAAATGACTCAGCAGACCATTAACTGGCTGCGCGAGATGAATTTCTCTTCCATTAATCTCGATCTCATCTACGGATTGCCGCATCAAACCGTCGAATCGTTCAACCGTACCCTCGATATCGTTCTCGCAATGCAGCCGGATCGTTTGGCGGTTTTCAGCTATGCACACGTGCCGTGGGTGAAGCCTGCGCAAAAAATTCTCGAACAAAAAATCCTGCCGCCCCCGGAAACAAAATTGCAGTTGCTTAAAAACGTCATCGAACGCCTTACGGAAAACGACCGTTATACCTATATCGGCATGGATCATTTCGCCCGTGCGCAGGACGAATTGGTCGTGGCCCAACGAAACAAAACGTTGCAACGAAATTTCCAGGGCTACAGCACGCGCGGAAACGCGGACATCTATGCCTTCGGCATGTCGGCGATTTCTCAAATTCCCGACGCCTACTGGCAGAATGAAAAAGATCTTTTGAAATACTATGCCGCCCTTGACGCCGGCAAAGTCCCGCTCAGCCGCGGCTATGTGGTATCTGACGAAGACAAAATCCGCCGCGATACCATCATGCGCGTCATGTGCGACCTCGGGCTGGACTACGCGTCCATGTCCCAACGCCTCGGCATTGACTTCGTCTCCCATTTCGAACGCGAAATTGAATCACTGGCCACCTTTGAGGCGGATGGCCTCGTGCGCCGTTCAGACAAGGGTCTGGAAGTGACCGATACTGGACGGCTTTTCATTCGCAACATTGCAATGAGCTTCGACAACACACTCGCGGCCGCTGGTGAGCGGAAACATTCCAAGACAATTTGAAACCTGTTGCGATCATTGGTGCTGGCATCACTGGGTTAACCGCTGCGTTTTATCTCAAACGCGCGGGCATCCCAGTCACCGTGTACGAAGCCAGTGGTCGTGTCGGCGGCGTTATTCAATCGCTCCGCGAGAACGGCTATCTCGCCGAGTTTGGCCCTAACACCTTGCTCGAAACGTCACCCAAGATTTCCCAACTCGTTCGCGACGCCGGTTTGCAATCCCGCCGACTCGATCCCGATCCGAAAGCCGAAGCACGCTACGTGGTTCGCTACCGAAGGCCGATCGAAATGCCCGCGAAGCCGCTTGGCTTTTTTACCACAAACTTGTTCACGCTCGGCGCGAAGCTGGCCGTCGTGCGCGAACCGTTCATTCCGCCGCGCCGCGATGGAGTGGAAGAGAGCATCGCCCAATTTGTCGTGCGCCGCTTCAACCAGGAATTTCTCGACCATGCCATCGATGCGCTCGTGGCCGGAATTTATGCCGGCGATCCCCAAAAACTTTCAGTCACGCACGCGTTTCCCAAACTGAAAGCGCTTGAGGACAACTACGGTTCCATGATCAAAGGCCAACTCTTCGGCGCGCGCGAACGCAAGAAGCGCGGTGAAGTAGCCAAGGATCGTGCGCCGAAATTCTCTTTTGACGAGGGATTGCAGGTCCTGCCGGACGGTTTGGCGCAGCATCTCGGCGACTCGATCAAACTTAATACGGCTGTATCCAAAATCACACAAACCGCCGATGCTTGGACCGTTACCGGCGCCTCACCCGAGGAATTCGAAGCCGAACATAGCGCTATTATTTACTCAGGAACTGCCTTCAGACTTGCGCAGTTGAAGATCGAATCGCGCGAATCCGTCGATCTCGCGCCCCTCTCGGAAATCCGTTATCCACCGGTCGCGAGCGTCGTGCTTGGTTTTCGCCGCGAAGACGTCGCACATCCGTGCCAAGGCTTCGGAATGTTGATTCCGCGCGTCGAAGGTTTCAAAATTCTTGGCACAATTTTCTCCTCGTCGCTTTTCCCGAACCGCGCGCCCGCTGGTCATTTGACCCTGACCAGCTACATTGGCGGCGAACGTTATCCCGAACTGGCTTCGCTTGCGCCGGAGAAATTGTATGAATTGGTTTGTGAAGACCTGCGCGTGTTGCTCGGTGTCAAAGCAAAACCCACA
>DASZPR010000615.1:0-2699 GCA_035550235.1 Verrucomicrobiia bacterium
AATCACCAAAGGCGAATGGGTGACGCGCGGCATCGACAAGATTGACGAAAGCGCGCGCCAGGTTTGGTTTCGCGCCGGCGGCATGAATCCCGACCAGGATCCTTATTTCATTCACTACTATCGGATAAATTTTGATGGCACGGGTCTTGTGGCATTGACCGAAGGCAACGGCAATCACGCGATCCAATTTTCACCGGACCGCAAATACATCATCGATACCTACAGCCGCGTCGATATGCCGCCCGTTCATGAGCTTCGGCGCACGTCCGATGGCAAGCTGGTTTGCAAACTTGAAGAGGCGGACATCACCGAACTGAAGGAGACTGGCTGGGAACCACCGGAGGTTTTCACAGCCAAAGGCCGTGATGGCAAAACCGACATTTGGGGTGTGATTCATCGGCCGAAAAATCTCGATCCGAATAAAAAATATCCGATTCTCGAAAGCATCTATAACGGCCCGCAAGGCGCCTACGTGCCGAAATCCTTCAGCGCCGGCAACCGCTCCAGCGGCATGACCGACGCCGGATTTATCCTGGTGCAATGCGATGCCATGGGCACCGCGTTTCGCTCCAAGGCTTTTCATGATGTCTGCTGGCATAACCTCGCCGACGCCGGTTTTCCCGATCGCATCGCCTGGATAAAAGCCGCCGCGGCAAAATCTCCGTACATGGATGCAACCCGCGTCGGTATTTTCGGAACCTCCGCCGGTGGCCAGAACGCCGCCGCCGCGGTGTTGTTCCACCCGGAATTTTACAAGGTCGCCGTCGCCAATTCCGGCTGCCATGACAATCGCCTGGACAAAGCTTCCTGGAACGAGCAGTGGATGGGCTACATGCCGCCGGATAAAATTTGGAGCAAAGATCCAGACAACTGGTATTCGAAATGTTCCAACATCGACAATGCTGCCAAGCTGCGTGGGAAATTATTCCTCATCGTCGGCGAAATGGATGACAACGTCCCGCCGGAATCGACCATGCGCTTCGTGGATGCCTTGATCAAGGCGCGGAAGGATTTTGATCTGCTCGTCGTTCCCGGCGCAAACCACGGCGCCGCCAGCCCGGTCACGCAACGCCGCACGCTTGATTTCTTCGTGCACAATCTGCTCGGCAAGGAACCGCCGGATCGCAATGCGGAAGAGGCGAGCAATTAGCGCGTGAAAAAAGCCTGCCGAAATTTTCCAGCGCGATTCGTTTTATCGTTCGCCCTGATTCTCGGCACGAACATGATTTCGGCGCACGCGGACTCGCCGGGATTTCAGGCAGTGGATTCCGTTTCAGCTGGGGACGAAAAAGGTGAGAGAGATCATCAGTTGCAAGGTGATCAGACGAAAACGCAACCGCTCAACGGCCAAACCTTTCGCGTCGCCGACACCAACGGATGGTTTTCGTGGGAGCTGAAAGCGTTGCCGAATGTAGCGCAGGAGCTTGATGTTGAATTTGGCGGTGAGCGGCGTCGTCGTCCGGATGCCGTGGACATTTTCGCGAACAAAACCAAGCTCGCGACGGTCCGGCTATCGGGTGGCCCGCGGGCTGAATATTACCCGCTGACAAACGCGTCGCTCCAAGGCATGGGCGCGATCACCATAAAATTTCAGGCTGCAGCCGGGTCGCGCGTCGATGGTATTGCGAATGTCTGTATCATGAAAGTTCCGCTGCCGACGATCGCTTCGGCCAGCAAGGCCAGTTCCACGCGCACGAATTGGCAATTCATCGTAAACGCCATCAACGACCAGCATGAGCCGAAGAGTTCCGGCGACCGGCTCAAAAGACATTTCGATTGGTGGCCCGCGAAGAACACGAATCAGTGGGCGCAATATGATTTCGCCAAGCCGTCGCGCGTCTCCGCTGTCGACGTTTATTGGTTCGACGACACAGGAATTGGCGAGTGCCGTCCGCCGAAATCCTGGCGTGTGCTGTATCGCGAAAACGGCGAATGGAAACCTGTGACGCATCCGAGTGAATACGGCTGCGAAAACAATCACTACAATCGCACGACGTTTGATTCTGTGGAAACGGATGGACTGCGTTTGGATGTGCAAACGCCAGAAAAGTTTTCCTCCGGAATACTGCAATGGAAGGTTGAATAAATTTCATGCAACGCTCTGAAATTAGATCGATACGCAGACGGTTCGCAGAGTTGGCAAAACCGATGGCAGCCTCGCTATTATGCGGTGTGGTCGCCATGAGCGTGGTCCAGGCGGCGGAAATTGAAAAAGGGGACTTCCGCATCTCTTATGACGAGCGTGGCGTCAATGGACTTGCCAATCCACACGACCCTTTTGGTGCGCAAATTGTGTCGCCCAATCAGCGGTTGGGGTTGACCGTGCGCTTTCGCGAAGGCGATGGCGATGGCGAATGGCGCGTGTTGCCGGCGGGAACGCTGCAGGGCAACTCGACGTCTGATAATAGAGTCGTCTACGCCGGTGATGCCTCGGCGGGCCTCAAAGCCACCCAGACATTCGAGAACGACGGCTCGGCGCTGGATTGGAATATCGAATTGGAATCCACGAGTAACGCCCCGGTTGAAGTTGGCGACCTGTCCATCAGCATTCCCGTCGTCGGCCCACGCGGCGAAAACCCCACGGAGATTTTCGAACACGGATTTTTGCGGCACCAATTCATTTCGGGCAACGGCTCGTTTCTCTATTTTATTCGCGCCTCCGGCACGCCCCCGTTCCTCATTGTTACCGTCAAGCCCGG
>DASZPR010000616.1:0-3111 GCA_035550235.1 Verrucomicrobiia bacterium
AGTATTACTTTTTTGAGATCCCGGAATTCATCCCTCTCGCGTTGCCCATTTCGATTCTGCTGGCGATGCTTTATTGCCTCACGAATCACGCGCGGCATAACGAAGTGACGGCCATCCGCGCCGCCGGCGTCAGCCTGGGGCGCATGTGCCTGCCGTATTTCCTCGCGGGCTTGTTCCTCAGCATCCTTCTGTTTGCGTTCAATGAATTTTTTGCGCCGCAGGCGGGCGACAAGGCGGATGAAATTTTGCTGCGCCGCATTGACCCGGCGGCGAAAGCGGAGCGGCATCTCGTCAAGCCGCTGAATTTCATTAACTACGGTGTCGGCGGAAAGGGCCGCGCGTGGAATGCGGCGGTTTACAATACCGAGACGTTCGAGATGACCAAGCCGCTGGTGGCGTGGTCGCCGACGAACGGTCCCATGCTGCTGCTGTCCGCTAATACAGCCTCCTGGACCAACGGTGTGTGGGTTTTTTCGGGCGACGTCACAGAAAATCTCGGGACGACGCGCATGCTGAGAACAAATTATCTCGAGATGCCGGAATTCTCAGAAACGCCGACGGAAATCCAGAGCGATATCAAGGTCAACACCTTTCGCGGTCTCAATACCAAAACGCATCGCGCAGACCTGCCGCTGGCGGACATCGTAAATTATCTGCATTTTCATCCCCAGCCGGATCGCAAAATGCGCAACTGGCTTTTCACAAAATTGCACGGGCGCTTTGCGGGACCGTTTACGTGCCTGGTGGCGGTGATCATGGCGATACCTTTCTCCGCGCGGTCCGGCCGGCGAAATATTTTTGTGGGCGTGGCGGCGAGCATTTCCATTTTCTTCGCCTACTTTGTCCTGCAACAGATCGGCCTCACCTTTGGCGAAACGGGCTGGCTGCCCTCCTGGCTGGGCGCGTGGTTTCCGAATTTATTTTTCGGCATCGGCGGACTGTACCTGATGTCGAAGGCGCGGTGAGTGGATCTGAAGAAGGCCGTTTTGGTTCACACTGACTGCGGCGCGCACGGAGTGACGCGCCCTACCTTCACCGGTCATTTTGTTAGACGCTCTTGATCCAACGTGCCGAGTTTTTGGCCGGTTGCGAAATCTGCGTGGGAATTGGTTTCGGCAATCGCCATGGAATATTTATGGAAATGCACTGGAATCCATCTAACTCCTTTAACCCATTTAACTTTGTGACAATTACGGATAGATTTCCGCTCGACTTTGCGCCGGGGAATACCGACTCTGACGCTGGATTTTGAGCCATGAGCGAGTTCAAATTTGCCTGCCCCATCTGCGGCCAGCACATTACTGCTGACTCCAAGGATACCGGCTCGCAAATTTCCTGCCCCACCTGTTATCGCAAAATCGTTGTGCCCCAGGCTCCCGCTTCCGCAGAAACGAAATTTGTCATTTCTGCCAGCGAAGCCAATAAACCCCGCCCCGCAACGACAAACCCGCGGCCGCTCGAAGCCGTGCTCCGCGCGCCGGAAAAAACGGTCATCCCGGCCGCGCTGATCGTTTTGCTGGTGCTCGCCTGCGCTTCCGGTGCGACCTTGTTTTTGCTCCGTGATAAAATCTTTCACGCGAAACCCCCGCCCGAAAAAGTTGAGGCGGAAACCGTTTCGACCCGGGTGGAATCCACGCAACCCGAATACACGGGCACCAATCGCTGGACGCTTGATCTCTCGGAGGTCAATTTTCCCGATCTGCCCGTCAGCGGCTCGGTGCATCATCGCGCCTTTGAACTCGATCGCGCGACGCTCAGCGGCAGCAATCTGACCTTGCGCGTCGGCCGGAGCGGGCCCATCGAACTCGGGGTGAGCATCGCGTTTTTTAATCGCCAGCCCGAAGAACTCAGCGGCAAGAGCGCCGAAGTGAAACCCACGGACCCGAAAGCGCCGCGGGTGGTATTGCACTGGATGGAGGCGGAACGGAAATCACAAACTTTCCGCAGTGGTTACGCGATGAAAGTTGAGTTCGGCGCCAGCACGAACAACACCATGCCGGGAAAGATTTTTCTCTGCCTGCCCGATGGCGGCGAAAGCTGGGTGGCGGGAACATTCAACGCCGAAATTCGCCAGCCCAAATCGCGCTCACCCGTATCTAAAACGCAGTAATTCGCCGCAACCTCCCTGATGACCGAGGCCCTGGAAACGCAAATTGTCCGCCTGCTCGTCGAGCGCAAACAAACCCTCGCCATCGCTGAATCCTGCACGGGCGGCTACATCGCGCATCGCATTACAAATGTGCCCGGTGCGTCGGCAATATTTACCGGCGGGCTGGTCACGTACAGCAACGCCGCCAAAGAACGTTTCCTCGGCGTGCGCGGTGAAACACTGGAAAAACACGGCGCGGTCAGCGAGCCCGTGGCCCGCGAAATGGCCGAAGGCGCCCGCCGCGCCTGCGGGACGAATTACGCCGTCGCTGTCACGGGCATCGCCGGTCCGGGGGGAGGAACGGCTGACAAACCGGTTGGAACGGTATTTATGGCCCTGGCTTCCCCCGAGGAGACCCGCGTTTGGCGACGTTTTAACCCAGGTGAGCGCCTTGCTTTCAAACAGGCTACTTCCGACCAGGCACTGGGTGAATTGCTCGCGTTACTGAGTCGCTAACCCGATTTTGTCCGTCCCAGAGCAATTTTGGTAAAACACCAAGTGTAGAAAAAATGGACAGCGTTTTTGGGCTTTCCCTTTAACAATAACCCACTCTGGCCCCGCCTCCGGGTAGGTTCGCCAAATCAGGTGTTTTCTGCGCTCGGGGCATAGTAGCTGCTTTCTGAACCTGCTCGTACATTTGGCGTAATGCGCGGCGGGGAATCTGAAAGTCGGCGCTGATGCTCGTTTGGGATTGGTTTCTGAACTGGGTGCACTTGTTTATGGCCTTGAAACGAACCATTAAATTCTACGCGTTTCTGACGCTGGCAATAGGTTGTCTGAACCTTCTCGGACAACCGAAATCTTCCTCGCCTGCATCCGCGCAGCCCGCGGGCACTGCCCGCGCAATTCCTTCCACCGCCGTCGAAAATATCCCCCTGCGCACGGTGGCCTCGCTTATTCGCGATTGGCGCACCGGCGATGCGACCAGCAACGAAGTCGTCCACGTCCGCGGCTCCATCATC
>DASZPR010000617.1:0-3530 GCA_035550235.1 Verrucomicrobiia bacterium
GTTTTGCACCCCGGTTTGAATTTCCACCGACGCATTGTCGGAGGAAACTTCCGGCGTCGTCACATAAACCCCGTGCCGCGCCACGTGCACCGGCTCAGTCGCAACCAGCCAGACGTGCCGATAAATTCCCGAACCAACGTAGTAGCGCGAGTCAGCGTTTTCGCTATGGTCCACACGAACAGCGATAACGTTTGTCGCGCCGGTTTTCAGATAAGGCGTGAGCTCGTAAGCAAAACTCGAATAGGCATACGGCCGATTGCCGAGCAAATGCCCGTTGATCCACACCTGGCTGTCCATCGCGACGCCGTCGAATTCAATCTCGACGATTTTATTTTCCCAATCGGCAGGAACGTTAAACGTTTTGCGATACCAAGCGATGCCCGTCGGCAGAAAAGCGGTCCCGCTGGCATTGGTGCGGGAAAAATCGCCTTCGATGCTGAAATCGTGCGGGACATCGAGCTTGCGCCACGAAGTATCGCGATAATCCGGCGTCGACGCTTCTGTGACATCACCGAGTTGAAAACGCCAATCGAAATCAAACCTTTCGCGGACGCGCGGAGAAGTCTCCGCATGGGCCAGAACCGCCGATGTCATAACCACGAAAGCGAGGAGGATCTTCATTCGGACGAACGATGCCGCGACAATGTTGGCGGTGTCAAGGCCCCCAACCGGGTGAATTTTAAATCCCTTTCACCATGCGCGCCGTTTTCATTTGAACGGCCAGCGTTCGCGAATTAACTTGGCGCCATGGATCATTCACCTGGATTTTTGAAACTGGTCAACGAAGCAAAGCCTTACGTGAAGGAGATTACCGTGGAACAAACGCGCGAACGGCTGGCGCAGAATCCGAAAGCGGTATTGATGGACGTGCGCGAGGATTCCGAGTGGAACAAGCAACACGCCGAGCAGGCAGTTCATCTGGGCAAGGGTGTGCTTGAACGCGATTTGGAAACTATGTTTCCGGATACGAACACCGAAATACTGATGTATTGCGGCGGCGGATATCGGTCGGTATTGACGGCGGCGGTGGCGCAACAGATGGGTTACCGCAATGTCTTTTCAATAATGGGCGGCTACAAGGCCCTCGTCGCGGCAAAGTGGCCGATGAAATCCTAGCGTCTGAAATGCTTTAAGCCTTCGTCGCTTCAGCCTGGCGGAGTTGTTTCGAGCACAGGCGGTTCATGGCGTTGAGCAGCGACACCACTTTTTCGCGCGTGCATTCCCCCATGAGACAAATCTGCATCCAATTTTTCTTGCGAAGATATTCGCTATTGTAACTCACCAGATAGCCGGACTCCTGAATCATTCCGCCGATTTTCAACGAACTCATTTCCGGCGGTAACGCGATCGTCACCACCACCGGCGAAGTCGCCGTATTGGAGCCGATCAACGTAAATCCAAATTCAACGAGCTTCTCGCGCAGGAATGTGGAAAGCGCGACGGCATCCGTAAATCGCTTTTCCCAATCCACATGTTTGACGGCCGCGTGCAAGGCGTGGAGGAGGTTTGACGAAAAAGTAAAGGGTACGCCTTGTTGCTGCGAGTAATAACCGAGGTCCAGATAGCGCGGCAATCGTTCGGGCTGCGGTATCACGGCATGATTATGAAACACCATCGAGATGCCGGGATACGAGCGCAGGCCCTTGCCGCTCGAACCGGATGCGAGATAAACCCCGCTCAAATCCACCGGCATCGTGCCAATGGAACTGATGCAATCGAGGCAGAGTTTGACTTGAAATTCGTCGCAGAGCGCCTTGAGCGTGCTGAGATCGTTCAGCACGCCAGTAGAAGTTTCGCAATGCGTGCACCACAGCCACCCCGGCGAGGGTTTCTGCTCGAACGCCTTCCGAACCGCGCGCAAATCAATCGGCTGACCCCAGGGAAATTCGATGACGTCGAAGTCGAGCCGCCAGCGCCGTGCTTGATCCATCAGGCGGCAGCCGAATTCACCGTTGCTCAAAACAATGCCGCGCTTTGGTTCCAGCGTGAGTTGGCCGCCGACGACATCATTGGCGAGAGTGCCGGAGCCGAGGAACAACTCCACGTTTCGCGTGCGCACCAGTTCGCAAAGAATCTGCCGCGCCGCGCCGAAGTCCTTCATGAAAATATCCGCGCGATGCGATTCCGGCGCCTGCTCGAACGCCCGGCGCACTTCGCGTTTCACCGTCACCGGCCCCGGAAGAAAATTTACCGCGCTCGGCTGAAACGACCGCGAGGGCGATGATCGTAGAAATTCACGCGCGGTATTCTCGAATGTCTCCAGCGTGACATACATCGGCTGAAACTGCGCTTCGCCGGAGCCAACCACTGGGCCAAACGGAACAAAACCGAGGTGCTGATACAACCGAAATTGACGCGTAGTGCCGGAAATAATCGCCAAGTCGTAACCCTTTTCAATTCCGTGCTGCCAAAGCAAGGCGAGAATTCCTTGCAACACCTGGGCGCCGCGAAATTTCTTTTCGATGGCGAGCAGACGGATTTCGCAAATGGTGCGTCCGGCCGGCAAATAGGAATTAAGATTCTCGAGTTTTTGATCGAGCGAAAACGGGCGCGCACCGCGCACCGCGAGCATGCCGACGAGTTTCTTTCCGGCGAGACAAATCAGGTAGGTATTCTCAGCATGAAATTTATCAACCAGCCGATGCGCGGGGGAAGCGTGGTGCTGGGGAATTTCCTCGACGAAGGTCTTGTAGTTGAGCCGGTGGATTTGCTCAAATTCCCAATCTTCATTGGCCGTCTTGAAAGTCAATGGTTGCCGTGTGCTCATAAGGATTTATCACTTCCAGCATGCATGTGTCGGCGGTCGATGAGAAGAAAGATTTCGTCGGCAATGTTTTTGCGATGCGCCAACAGGACGAGTCCCGCAGTGACGGTAATCAGCACCACCTCGATGCGGTCCTGACCGAGAAACAACGCAACCAGTGGGAGGCAAATCAGCGCGAAAAGCCCGGGCAAAATCGTCCGCCACAATAACACAAACGACCCCAGAAATAACGCGCCATAAATAAAAGCGAACTTGGGATCGAACACCAATAACGCCCCAAGCGATGTGGCCATCCCCTTCCCGCCGTGAAACCGCAATTGCGCCGGCCAGATGTGCCCCGCCACGACCGCGACCATCGCCAGGGCCACGATGCGGTCGTCCTTGGTGAAGTGGCGGGCGGCCCAGACGGCCAATGCGCCTTTGCCAAAATCACAGAGAAGAGTAATGAGAAAACCGGTTTTGCCGAGGATGCGCCCGACATTGCGGGCGCCCACGCTCCCGCTGCCAAGCTCGCGCACATCTTCGCCGAGACGGCTGCGAACAAGATAGTAACCGGCAGCAAAACAGCCCAACAGGTAGGCGCAACAACCAATGCCACTGGCCTGATTCCAGTTGGCAGAGCGTAGATAATCAACCCACGTCATATCTGTTTTGCGATTCTCCGATAGTACTCTGCTCCGTCACTATGCCGGGAGTGTAGCCATTCCAAAGGCGTTCTGTGAATCAAAAAATTCAGTCAAACATTGATTTTTTCGACGTTGAATGG
>DASZPR010000618.1:0-2634 GCA_035550235.1 Verrucomicrobiia bacterium
GACCACGCCCTCCGCAAATTCCACCAGCGTCGTCGGCCCGCACGCGTAGAACACGGTGTTCGCCAGATCCCGCGTGTGAGCTTTCAGCCACGCGGCATCGATGCGTCCGCGGCGTCCGGCCCACGGATCACTCGACGCGAGCCGCGTGCAGGTCACGTCAAATTTGAAATTCGGATTCTCCTGTTCCAAAGAACGAAATTCGTCTTTAAAAATAATGTCGTTGGTGGTGCGCACGCTGTAGAGCACCGTGATTTTCGTTTGATATTTCTGGCGCGTCGCCTCGCGCACAAACGCGCGAAACGGCGTCACGCCGGAGCCGCCGGCGATGCAGATCAAATGTTTGTCCGGCTCATAAACCGGAAGAAATTTTCCCGCGGGCGGCAGCACCATGAGCCTCTGCCCTGCCTTGATCCAATCGACGAGGCGCGTGCCCATCTTGCCATCGCGCCGCACGGTGAATTCAAAAAATCCCCGGTCCAACGCGCAGGATGAAAGGGAATACGCGCGTTTGTAGGTTGGTTCATCCGGCCAGAAGCAAGTGATGAATTGCCCGGTTTTGAAATTTACGTCGTAACCATCCGGCCATTTTAACCTGATGGTTTTGGAATCCGGCACCTCGAGAGTCACGGCTTCCACCGTCATTTCTGCGGCTTCACGGCTCATATCGGATTGCCGGTAAATAATCTCAATCGGGCGAACTGTCAAAGAAACGTTGCTCTCGCCTTGACAAGAAATGGCCAGCCTTTGGCAATTCGTGCGGAGCAAAAACTGCCCACCACCGCAAAACTTCTATAAATGCACACGGTTTTGGCACGCTACCAACTCAGTGAGAACGTCACTAAATTGGAGGTTCTCGCGCCGCGGATTTCTCAAATCCGCCAACCGGGCCAGTTCGTCATCGTGCGGCTCGGAGAGAATTCCGAACGCATTCCACTCACCATCGCCGACGCCGATCCGCGGGGCGGTTCCATTTCGCTCGTCATCCAGGCCGTCGGCAAAAGCACCAATGAATTGGTCGCTTTGCAGCCGGGCCAATCCATCCGTGACATCGCCGGGCCGCTGGGCCATCCTACCGAGTTGATCTCCTCCGGACACGCCTTGTGCATTGGCGGTGGTGTCGGCACTGCAGTGGTGCACCCGATTGCACAGGGATTGCATCGGCGCGGCGCGCGGGTCACCAGCATCATCGGTGGCCGCTCGAAATCGGCGGTGATTTACGAATGGGAACTCCGGCGTTACGGCCCGGTTTTGCCCTGCACCGACGATGGCAGTTACGGGCGCAAAGGTTTTGTCACGGATGCCGCACGCGAAGTGCTCGCAAGCAAAAACGTCGACATCGTCTACGCGGTTGGCCCCGTTCCCATGATGCGCGCGGTCGCGAAGCTCACTCGGGAATTCGACGTGCGCACCATCGTCTCGCTGAACCCCATCATGGTGGATGGCACCGGCATGTGCGGCGGTTGTCGCGTATCGATCGGTCACGAAAATAAATTCGCCTGCGTCGACGGTCCCGAGTTTGACGGCCACAAGGTTGATTTCGATGAATTAATCGATCGCCTGGGAAGCTATCGTGATTTCGAACAAAGGGCCTCCTGCTGTGGCAAGGAAAATTGCCGCCACGAACCTCCCCATCCTTGATGCCATGGCCGAAAAATTGACGACCAAGCAAAGGCTCGCGATTGAACGTCAGAAGATGCCGGAACAGAATTGCTCCGCGCGCGCCGCAAATTTCGACGAAGTGAATCTCGGATTCACGGAGCAACTCGCGTTGCTTGAGGCCGAGCGCTGCCTGCAATGCAAGGACCCCCGCTGCGTGCGTGGCTGCCCGGTCGGAGTCAACATCCCGCAATTTCTTGGCTTGCTCGCCAGCGGAAAAATCGCGGAGGCCGCGCAAAGCCTGCTCTGCGATAACGCTCTTCCTGCCGTCACCGGCCGCGTTTGCCCGCAGGAAACCCAGTGCGAAATCGAATGCGTCCGCGCCGCCAAAGGCTTGCCTGTCGGCATTGGTTATCTGGAACGTTACGTCGCCGATTGGGCCCAGCGCAACGGCCACCTCCCCGAAAAAGCGCCCGCCACCGGCAAACGCATTGCCATTGTGGGCTCGGGCCCGGCTGGGTTGACCGCTGCGGGCGAATTGGCGCGCCTGGGCCACGACGTCACGGTTTACGAAGCCTTGCACAAACCAGGCGGTGTACTCGTTTATGGCATCCCGGAATTCCGTCTGCCCAAAGAAATCGTCGCGCAGGAAGTCGAGCGCCTACTGGCCGCCGGGGTGAAGATTGAATGCAACGTCGTCATCGGCCGCACCTACACACTGCCCGAATTGCAAGCCGCGTTTGATGCCGTGTTCGTCGCCAACGGCGCGGGCCTTCCGATATTCATGAATGTGCCGGGCGAGAATTTGAAAGGCGTTTATTCCGCCAATGAATATCTCACACGCATCAATCTGATGGCCGCGTATCAATTCCCAAAATCAGACACACCGGTTCTGCGCGGAAAACACGTTGCTGTGGTCGGCGGTGGAAACGTGGCCATGGATTCCGTTCGCACCGCCAAACGGCTGGGCGCCGAACACGCCATGATCGTCTATCGCCGAACCCGCGAGGAACTGCCGGCGCGCTCCGAAGAAGCGCA
>DASZPR010000619.1:0-4868 GCA_035550235.1 Verrucomicrobiia bacterium
AAGTGCGCGAGCGCTACGGCAACCTCTTCGACATGTATGAAAAAATCACCGGCGAAAACGCGTATCGCGTCCCGATGCGCATTTACCCGGCGGTTCACTACACCATGGGTGGCACGTGGGTGGATTACAACCTGATGACCACCATCCCCGGCCTGTTCGCGGTGGGTGAGGCCAATTTCTCCGATCACGGCGCGAACCGCCTCGGCGCCAGCGCGCTCATGCAGGGTCTGGCTGACGGCTATTTCGTCCTGCCCTACACCATCGGAAATTATTTCGCCTCGGCCAAACAGCCGAAACCGTCCACGAGCCACCCGGAATTCAAGAAGACCGAGGAAGCCGTTCGCACGCTCACGAACAAGCTGCTTTCCATCAAAGGCAAACGCACCGTCACCTCGTTCCATCGCGAACTCGGCAAATTGCTCTGGGAAAAATGCGGCATGGCCCGCAACGATGCGGGCTTGAAGGAAGCGCTGAAACGCATCCCGGCCTTGCGCGAGGAATTTTGGAAAAACGTCAACGTCACCGGCGAGAACGGTGAGCTGAATCAAAACCTCGAATACGCCGGCCGCGTCGCCGACTTCCTCGAATTCGGAGAACTGCTTTGCCTTGATGCGCTGGAGCGCAAGGAATCCTGCGGCGGCCATTTCCGCACCGAATTCCAAACGCCCGACGGCGAAGCGCAACGCGATGACGAACATTTCGCCTACGCCGCCGCCTGGGAATACCAGGGGCCGGACAAGCCGCCCGTCATGCACAAAGAACCGCTCGTCTACGAAGAAGTGCACATGAGCACGAGGAGTTACAAATGAATTTAACCCTCAAAGTCTGGCGGCAAAGCAACGCCAATTCACCCGGCCGTTTCGAAACCTACGAAGCGAAAGACGTTCTCGAGGATATGTCTTTCCTCGAAATGCTCGACGTCGTCAATGAAGGCCTGATCGAGCGCGGCCAGGAGCCGATTGCGTTTGATTCCGATTGCCGCGAAGGCATCTGCGGCATGTGCTCGCTCGTCATCAACGGCATTCCGCACGGCGGTCATCGCGGCACCGCGACCTGCCAATTGCACATGCGGCATTTTGAAGATGGCGAAACCATCACCATCGAGCCGTGGCGCGCGAAAGCGTTTCCGCTGATCAAAGATTTGGTCGTCAACCGCAGTTCCTTCGATCGCATCATTCAATCCGGCGGTTTCGTCTCCGTGAACACCGGGGGCACGCCGGATGGCAACGCTCTCCCCGTCCCGAAAACCGAATCCGACCTCGCGATGGACGCCGCCCAATGCATCGGCTGCGGCGCGTGTGTGGCCGCGTGTAAGAACGCCTCCGCGATGCTCTTCGTCGCCGCGAAAGTTTCTCACTTGAATTTGCTGCCCCAGGGCAAAGCCGAAAAAGATCGCCGTGCGCTGAATATGGTCCAACAGATGGACTCCGAAGGTTTCGGCAACTGCACCGTCACTGGCTCGTGCGAAGCCGTTTGCCCCAAGGAAATCAGCCTGAGCTTCATCGCCAAGATGAACCGCGATTACGGCATCGCCACCCTCAAAGGCAAATAATTCGCCTTGGCTCCCGCGGGCCAAACCCATTCTGGACTGCGGCGGCAGAGCGAAGCGCCGACACCGCTTTCAATTCCCGCGGAGCGGTAAAATCTACCCGCGCAAAAATTCACACACGATTCACCACGTGTGTTCCATCTCCAACATTATCGCCAGATCTTTTTCCGCCATCACCCAATCCTCAAGCGTGAGCGGATGCTCCGGTAATTTATCGCGGTATAATTCGTAGGCATGCTGTCGCACCATCGCCTTGGTAATTCCCGGCGTGAACGGCATCGGTTGTTCCACAGGCTGTTGAGTTTTCATAACATCTCCATCCTCAACCTAGTCCTCTTTTTTCGCCTTTCAACAGCCAGCACGCTTAAACTTCACAACCGGCTCGGCGACACCCCAATCCCTACAATGCTGCACGCCTGCACCACATTCAGCTTGAACCGTTCCGCCTCCGCCAATACCTCGTCCGACTCCGTGCCGGGATTCAGCCACAATTCATCGCAGCCCCTCGCCGCGATATCCGGCAGCAATTTCACTAGCACCTGCGGGGGCACATAAACACTGATCATGAACGGTCGCACCGGCACATCGCGAATGCTTTTGTAAGCCTCAATCCCCTCCACTTCCGTCTCATTCGGATTCACCGGATACACCGTGAAACCCTGTTGTAGAAATGCGCGCACCGCCTTATTGCCAAATTTACGCGGGTCGTTGGATGCGCCGATGATCGCCACAGTTTTCATTCATTCTAATTAACCTCATCCCTCGCCCCTGTCCAACATTGTCTTTCCCCGGCGTTCCGACGGAACAAAAAACGAGAAATTCAACGTAAGCGCTTGGCTAACAGTTTGATTTGTGATTATTTTATGTGTTATACCAATGACAAAGGCGTTAAGCGAAAAACCTTCGAAGAAGGGGCATCTGCCCAAAAAACCAGCGATAAAACCGCTTTCGTTCGGCCAGCACGTCGAGCGTATTCGTTTCCAGATTCGGCACCCGTTCAGATTTCGCGTCATCGTCAACCGCTGCAAGAAGCAAAAGTCCATCTTTGTTCACATTCCCAAAAGCGCGGGAACTTCCATTCGCGAGGCCCTGTTTGGAGTCGGCGGAGCGCATCGAACCCTGGCGGGCTTTCAGGCAATCCTTGCGCCCGAGTTGTTTGCGGAGTACTTCAAATTCACCTTCGTGCGCAATCCCTGGGACCGCCTCGTTTCCGCCTATTTCTTTCTCAAAAACAAGGATTTGGGAAGCAACCAACGCTGGGCCCGGGCAAATCTCTCACAATTCCAGGATTTTCACACGTTCGTGACGCAGTGGCTCACCCCGAAGAACATCTGGTCCTTCGTCTTTTTCTACCCGCAATATCATTTCCTTCATCTGGAAGGCAAACATCCCGCCGTTGATTTTATTGGCTTTTACGAAAACCTCGCTGCAGATTTCTCAGTCATCTGCGACCGAATCAAAAGCCCGGCGAAATTGGAGGAGAAAAACCGCAATTCGAAACGGGTCCGGGATTTTCGAACCTATTATACCGACGAAACTCGCGATCTAGTGGCCAATATCTACGCCGAAGACATCGAGATGTTCGGCTACAATTTTGACAACTCCTCAATTTCCGCGCAGATCGCCGCCCGCGACGGATGGACGCAGCTCGTCGAGGTTAATTCTTAACCGGAAGACAGGCAGGCGTCCGGCTGGGTGTTTTGTTCCGAAGGAACATTTGATAATAGCCCGGCGATTCATCGCCGGGATCACCCCCCTGAGAGCAAGTCCCAAAGGGACGGCTGACGCCCGGAAGAAATTCCATTCGCTCCTTCGGAACTCGAACGATCCTCTGCCTCCCCCGGCGCCTCAATTTTCCCAAGGCAACAACTTCTTTGGGTCGAAATCCGGCAACGTCGCCGCCGCTGATTCCCCTTCGTCCAACAAAGACCCGCGCGTAAGGATCTTTTCATAATACGCGAGATACTTCCGCGCCATGTCCAAATACGTGAATCCGCCTTTGACTACGTGTTCCCGGCAAACGGAGGGCTTAAAACGCTGCGGATTTCGCACCGCCTCCGCCAATTCATCCGCCCGCCCGCTCAGCACGCCGACCTCCGCCGTCACAATCTCCGGTTGCGACCCGTACGGCGTCCCGCAAACATACGCGCCGCTTGCCATCGCTTCCGTGAATGCCAGTCCAAACGGCTCATGCCACCTCACCGGCAAAATCAGGCAGCGCGCGCGCGAAAGAATCTCCACTTTCTCGCTTTCCTCCAGGTTCCCGTAATAACGCACGCCGCGCGTAAGCCAAAGGGGGAATTGCCGTTGCAACTCGAATGGCAAACTGCGCGAACCCAACACGCGCAATTCAATGCCCGCCTTGCGCGCCACCTGCACCGCGCCTTTGAAATTTTTCACCGGCCACCGCGCCTTCGCCAGAAAAACAGCGTAATCCTCACGCTCCTCCGCACACGCATATTCGGACAATTGCAGCCCGGGATAGACGAAATATTTCGAACCATGATTGGCCGCATGTTTCCGCGAAACAAAAACCGAATTCGGATGGAACCGCCGCACCGCATGCCCGCCATTGCCATTTACCGTCACCAGGAACGGCTTCGGCGCCGAAGGAATCTGATGATCCGACAAATGGAGAATATCCGTCGAAGCCGGCACCAACCGCATCGCTTCCGCATCCGTGCCCTGCGAAGGAATTAATTCCGCACCCGGAATGCAGCTTGCGGGATGCGCGATCAAAGTCACTTTGTGCCCGAGCTCCACCAGTGCCTTGCCGAGACAGAAAAGCGTCCGTTCCGTTCCGCCGTAAAGCGGCGGCGGTATCGGCGTATTGCCCGGCTTCACCAAAGTGACGTGCATGAAACGAGTCTGGGGAAAAATCGGAAGCTTGGAAATAAAATGGTGCGCGATACAGGGTTCGAACCTGTGACCCCTACAGTGTCAATGTAGTGCTCTACCACTGAGCTAACCGCGCACTCGTGCGAAAAGACCCTTGAGAATCAGGTGTTTCCCGAGCCTTTCCGCATTTAGCGGAGGCCCAAAATCCGCTTTTTCGCCTTCTCTTGCAAGCGCAAAAGTGGAGCGCCGAGCATCTGCTCGGCGCGTTTGAGAAATCTTCGTTTACGCCAACGGAAGACCGCCACCTCACCAAATCTTCGCGCGCAATTCCGGCGCCCGCCACATCGGATCGCCCTCCTTGATATCAAACGCATCATAAAACGGCTGGAAATTCAGCAGCGGCCCGAACGACCGAAACTGCCCCGGCGAATGCGGATCCACCGTCGCCAATCGCCGCGCGTCCGCATCGCGAATGTTCGTC
>DASZPR010000620.1:0-5622 GCA_035550235.1 Verrucomicrobiia bacterium
CCGCTGGATCCAACGCTGTTGCAGGCGCCGACGAATCTGTTCACGCTCGGCCCCGGCGATAAGCTGGACATTGAACTCGTTGACGAAACCAATTCCCTCACGACGACCGTTGTGGGGCCGGACGGAAAAATTTATTTCAACCTGCTTCCGGGGATTGATGTGTGGGGGCTGACGCTCGGCCAGACGCGCCAGACACTCCAGCATGAGCTGCAGCGTTATGTGCGCGGCACACCGCAGATAGCCGTCACGCTCCGCGATGTACAAAGCAAACACGTCTGGCTGCTCGGACGCTTCCAGGCGCCGGGCGTTTACAACATGGCGGCGCCGACTACGTTGCTGGAGGCGATTGCCTCCGCCGGCGGTTCGCAATCATTTGCCGGCCAGCGGCAGATCAGCGAAGGCGGTCCGCTCGGTGAGGACCTGGCTGATTTGAACAAAAGTTTCATAGTCCGTAACAATAAAATGTTGCCGGTGGATTTCGAGCGTCTGCTCGATAAAGGTGATTTGTCCCAGAACATTTATTTGCAACCCGACGACTTCGTTTATTTCGCGCCAAGCTATGCCAAGGAGGTGTATGTGCTGGGTGCGGTGGTGCAGCCGAAGCCGGTGCAATACGTGCGCGGGATGACGTTGATGCAAGCCATCGCGGGCGCCTATGGAACGGTGCGCGACGCCTGGCTGGGGCACGTGACCATCGTGCGCGGTTCGCTCTCCAATCCGCAGGTGGATTTTGTTAACTATTACGACGTCGTGAAGGGCCAACGGCCGGACGTCATGCTCTCGCCGGGGGACATCGTCTATGTTCCGCTCACGCGTTATCGCTATCTCAGGAAATATCTCGACGTGGCTTTGGACACTTTTGTGAGCACGGTCGCGATCAATGCGGGCTCCAAGATCACGCTGCCAGCCAATGGCAAGTCCGGCCAGACCATCACGATTCCGGTCGGCAGTGGGGTGGTGATTACTCCGCCGCCGGCGCCGCCGATTCATTGAGAATCTTATCGTCGCAGCAGCGACGTGAGGAGGCTCCAATTTGGTAGGGACGGCGCGCTTGCGCCGCCCGCGCCGCCTTAAGCGGCGCAGCGTGAGATGCGATTTTACACCGCGAGCGTAACTGTTCCGCCCGCTAGCACGCGGGCGGGGACGCCGCGGCGCGGCATCCCTACCACCAAGATCATGACACGACCGCGGCCACGGGTGGGCGGGATTTCTGATATTCCTCGATGAATTGGCGGACGCGTTCGAGCTGGCGGGTGAATTCCTGGTACACTTCGTTCGCGCCTTCCAAGGTGCCGCCGTCGCCCATTTGTTCCAATTGCGACAAGGCCGGCACGATGGCGACCATGCCCAGCGAGGAACTCGAACCGACGAATTTATGCGCCAGCAACCGGACATCGCGCGGATTTCCGATGCGAATGGCAATCGCGAGGCCCTGGCTGATCTCGCTGGCCTGCGTCAAAAATGTGCTCAGGAGCCGCTGGGTTTTTTCCGGTTTTCCGTTGCACACTTCGGCTAATCGTTCCAAATCCACCGGCGCTTCCGTGGAGGCGGTCATCGTTCCACTCTCCGCCACGGCGGCGGCAACTTCGATTTTCAACGGTGGCGGCGGAGTTGATTTCGAGCCGTTGGCGCCGTTCGCGGAAACGTGGCCATTTCCATTGGCGCTCCATTTTTCGAGAGCGCGGCGCAACTCGGCGAGTTGAACCGGTTTGCTCACGTAATCATCCATGCCGGCGGCGATGCATTTTTCGCGATCGCCCAACATGGCGTTCGCGGTCATGGCAATGATGTGCAATCGCCGGCGACTGTTCACATTCTGGCGTTCCAGCTCGCGGATTTTTTTCGTGGCCTGGTAGCCGTCCATTTCCGGCATCATGCAATCCATGAGCACAATGTCATAAGGTTTGGAGTTCACGGCATCGAGGGCTTCGCGGCCATTGGCGACGACATCGGCGGTGTAACCGAGCCGGTCCAACTGGCCGAGTGCGACGTCCTGGTTGATGGTATTGTCCTCGGCGAGAAGAATGCGTCCTTTCTCCGACGAGGCCGGAGCGGTGGCTGTCTCCGTCACCGTAACGCTGGAAGTCGGTGAGCGTTGAGCGCCCAACGCATCCGCAATGCAATTGAACAGGCAGGATTGCTTGGCCGGCTTGACGAGGCACGCGTTGATGCCCACGGCGCGCAATTCGTTTTGCTCCAGTTGTTCTCCGAGCGAGGAGAGCATAATCAATTTTGTGTTGGCAATGGCTGGTTCGGCTTTGATGGCGCGCGCCAGCATCACGCCGTCCATCACGGGCATTTGCATGTCGAGAATGACGAGATTGTAAGGCGCGCCGGCAGCCGCGGCTTCGCGAAGCATCGCAAGCGCCTCCGCTCCGCCGCTGGTCGAAGCGTTCTGGATTTTCCACGCGAGCAATTGGTAGTGGAGGATTTCGCGATTGGTCGCGTTGTCGTCCACGATGAGCGCGCGCGATCCGGCAATTTCAATGGTGGTGCGCAGGGTTTCTTCCTGGATGTTCTTCGCCTGCTTTTCCAGTTTGACGGTGAACCAGAAGGTCGAGCCCTTGCCCAGCTCACTCTTCACGCCCATCTCACCCTGCATCATTTCGACAAGGCTTTTGCAGATCGCCAACCCGAGGCCCGTTCCGCCATAACGCCGCGTGGTTGAAGTGTCCGCCTGCGTAAACGCCTTGAACAATTTCTCCTGCGCTTCGGGCGTGATGCCGATGCCGCTGTCCTTCACCTCGCAACGGAGCGTGACCTGCGAGCCGCTCTCAGCGGCCTGGTGAATGCGAATGGAAACTTCGCCGCCATTGTTGGTGAACTTGATCGCGTTGCTTAAAAGGTTGTTGAAAATCTGGCGCAGGCGATTGGGGTCGCCGCGGAGGAACAGCGGCGTTTCAGGATCCACGCAGCCGGCCAATTCGATTTTTTTGGAGGCGGCACGTTCCGCCATCAATTCGAGGGCGCTCTCCAACGTCTCGCGCAGATCAAATTCCAGCGATTCAAAAGTCAATTTGCGCGCTTCAATTTTTGAAAAGTCGAGAATGTCGTTGATGACCGTAAGCAGCGAATTCGCGCTCAGGCGGATGGTATCCGCAAAATTGCGTTGTTTGGGCGAGAGTTGCGTGTCGAGCAGGAGATCGGTCATGCCAATGACGCCGTTCATGGGCGTGCGGATTTCATGGCTCATGTTCGCGAGGAATTCGCTCTTGGTGCGGGTGGCGGCTTCCGCCGCTTCCTTGGCGGCGCGTAATTCCTCTTCCACGCGTTTGCGCTCGGCGACTTCCGCAATCAGGGATTTGTTCGCCGACGTCAATTCCGCGGTGCGTTCCTGCACCCGGTGTTCAAGATCGGTCATCCGCGCTTTGGCTTGCTGGCTGAGATTCCATTTTTCCGTCAGCGACTCGGCCAACTGCAGCACTTCGATCACCTCGAACGGTTTTTTCAAAATCACCAGGCGATCGGTGCGGCCCAAATTCTTCAGCATGTCGTCCCAGGAATAATCCGAATACGCGGTGCAGATGACGACTTGCAGATCAGGATATTCCTTCCAAATGCGCGACACAGTCTCGATGCCGTCCCAACCGGGAGGCATGCGCACGTCGACGAACGCGAGCGGATACGGCCGACCTTCGGCAACGGCTTTGCGGACCATTTCCAAACCTTCCTGGCCTTGAAACGCGGAATCCACTTCGAAGCCTGCGCCGTTCGTTGAACTCTCCTCGCCAAACAACAACGCTTCCGCCGCTTCCAACGCCGCACCGGTTTTGCTGCCGGTCCCGAAGATTTTGCGGAAGTCTTTGTGGATGGCTTCGTTGTCGTCGACGACAAGAATTCGGCGATGAGAAGTATTTTTATTCATGTTAATAATGCGCGGCCCACGGCGGATTGAGCAGAATAATGGCCAACAACGCGAAGATTTGCAGCTTGTCGGGTACATCACGGAACCGACCCGGCTGTAGGTAGTTAAGGCCCGCAGATACGCAGAATTTCTGGCTAGATTTTGGACAGTCCCGAGGAGGCGATGGACAGTCTTTCAAAGCAATACTCATTTCTAGCCCACTCAGGTGTCGGCTTATTGCTGTTGGGCCACGGAATTACCAACAGAAGACGGATAGTTAGGGGGCCAAGAGCTTTCTTTATGTGTTAATATCCAAAGTGCCGCGAGCAATGCTAAAAATAGTAAAATCATGCCCAGTTTGGCATTGTCGAATTTACGGAGGGAATCTAACAGTTTTGTAAGGTCTTTCATGTGAGTGTAGTAGTGGCAACTTTTTCGATTCTCGATGGCTTAATTCTATATTGCAATGGGCTTTTATCACATGGGCTATATCACCCAAATTTGTCTGAAAAAAACCTAGTTTTTAGAGTATTAAAGCGTTTTCGATTTTTGTTTCCATTGGAACGCCTCGACAAACGGTTCGAATTTTCCGAAACTCATATTCGGTGAGTCCAGATTCCAATCAACCATTTATTAAATTCTGTAATGATTGGGCAGGTGTTGCTCAATTTGTCGGCCTCGGCATAAGTTTTATCGGTTTTTTCGGGTCGATGTTTTTGGCAAACCGAGCAAAAAAGGCTGCGGAACAGGCACGAGATAAAGTTTTAAAGATTGGGTCAGTGGTAAATATTTCTTTTGTCCTCGCCGCGATGGATGAGATGATTCGGCTTCACCTCAAGGGCGAATGGGAGGTTTCTTTAAATCGGGCTGCGGAGTTGAGAAGACTATTAATTGAAATAAAAGATGGACATTCTGATTTGTCAGATCAACAAAAAGCGATCCTTCAAGGAGTAATAGAACAATTTCGAACAATTGAATCAGTACTTGAAAAATTCCTTGTAAAAGGCAAACCCGAACCAAAGGTGCATGCAATTAACGGCGTTATCAGGAAACAGATTGAAAATGTGCAGGGAATCGCAATCACCCTCAAGAATGATTAGGAGAATTATATGACAGAAGAAAAAATCGCCGAAATGGTGCTGAAAATCGACGAGAAAACCGCACAAACAGGTTTGTCATGGGAGAAAACTACAAAAGAAAACGAATTCCAAGCGGTACTCGGGCGATGGGTCGTGCGCATACGTGAAGACTATTTGCCGCAGGATGATGCCAATGACTATACCCTGTCGATTACGGACTATAACGGAACCCAGCTGGAATCCCTAACAGATAGTGACCTGGTTGGTATCTTCAAACGAGTATCCAACACTTTGGGCCGAAACGCTTATCAAACAATGCGAAATATCTACAAGAACGCAAAAAGACAGGCGATGGGGGTCGATCAAGCGGTTGACGAAATACTTTCCGAGTTAAATAGCCAGAATCCGCCCTCTTCATAAAACTTGGCAAATTATCAGCCGAAAGTTCTCTTCTATTCACCAATGTAATCGATATATCGAATTCAAAGCTCTGGGGATTAAATATTTTCCGTTACCAAAAGTCTCCAATTTCCGTCCAGACCTTCGCAATTTGTTCAACCCCTATAAAAAATATGAAGCGATTGGTTCCCCTACTCGTCGCGGCTTGCTCTCTGTCGTTGCAAGGCCGCTCGGCAGAAACTTCAAGTCCGTTCACTCCGCCGAATTTCCCGCTGCCTAAATTTGCAGACGCGACGTTTG
>DASZPR010000621.1:0-28150 GCA_035550235.1 Verrucomicrobiia bacterium
GGATGCGACCAAGGAAATCGATCGCGTGCCGCCCAAGCCCGCGCTTTTCATGATGCAGCGCACGCGCACCTTCCAGCCCGCACTCCCCAAACGCCGCCTGCCCGTCCGCATCTACCCCGGAGACAACGCCCAACCCGCTCCGGTGCAAATCATTTTTTTGAAGCCTGAACCAAAGGCTTAAGCGGCTTTTACTGCACTTTACGCAAGGTCTTCACCTCTGCGCCATCCTTCCCGCCACCTTCAATGTGGCTGATTTTGAGGCACCGCCGTGTCCCGTATTGAGTTCGAGAGAATCAACCCGCCGCCCCCTTCGACACCAAAAGTCGGCAGCGAAACATTCGGAACATTAAATTCCACGCGCTCAAAACCCATCAAATGAAAAAAACTCGCCAGTTGCGTGCGCGCCCTTTCATTCGCGTCCCGCAAAATCCCCCCGCGCGTCGCTGACGTCCGCATATCCTCCACCGCCGTGCGCCGAATATTCTGCTCCAGATCCTTATCAAACGACCGCAAAAACCCCGTCGTGCGCTCAATCACCTTCGTCTCCTTATCATCCAAATACGCATCCGTCACGCGCGCCGGCGGCAAATTGATCCAAATCGTTTTTCCCTGGATGCGCAGGTCCTCCGGCTTCAACTGCTTGAAATCCACCCCCGCCTTCACCACCCCGCGCGCGAGCAACAAAATCCGATTATCCCCCGCCACAAACTGCATCAACCCCGACGGCGGATCCTCCCAAATCTCCACCTTCTCCACCACATACTTCACCGTCACCAACTCCGACAACGTCTGCACCTGCTCCAGCAACACCGGCGTCTCGTAACGCGTCGTCCCCTTGCCGGCCCAGAGACGCGTCAGCCTCGACCCGCAATACAGGCCCGCCGCAAACAAAACAATCAATGCGATCGCGATGCCCACTCGCCGCTTCATGCCGCGAGCATAGCCGGTAGGGCATCGCTGCCGCAATGCCCCATATTCCGTCACGCGCGTTCAGCGCGAGACGAAAAATCCTTCGCCAGGTTGCAAAGCATTTTGAACCGGCCAATAGGTGGGGCGAGCGTCCTCGCGAGCCTTCTTTCGTAGGAGACGACGTGAGGAGTCTCAAATTAGTTCTTCCTTCTGCATTCTTCCCTCTTCCTTTCCGATAGTGTACCCTATCCCCATGAAATTTGTCGGCCAATTCCCCACCTACCGCCCCCGACGCTTGCGCGCCACCGCCCCCCTGCGCCGCCTCGTCCGCGAAACCCAATTGAGCGCCGCCCAACTCGTCCTCCCGCTCTTCGCCCGCAGCGGACGCAAACTCCGCCGCCCCATCGCCGCCATGCCCGGCGTCTTTCAACTCTCCCCCGACGAACTCCTCCGCGACGCCACCGCCGCCCACGCCGCCGGCATCCCCGCCATCCTGCTCTTCGGCATCCCCGACAAAAAAGACGCCCAAGCCACCGGTGCCTACGCCGCCAACGGTATCGTCCAACAAACCGTCCGCCTTCTCAAAAAAGAATTGCCCGAACTGCTGGTCATCACCGACGTCTGCCTCTGCGAATACATGGAACACGGCCACTGCGGAATCATCGGCACGGAGCGCGGAGCATCCGCTCCGCAAGTTGGAAGAAAAGGTAGCCATGCCAAGCAGGCGCTCGGCACTCGGGCCAAAAGTGGCAAGACCGGCACGGTCACCGGCACCGTCCTGAACGACCCCACCCTGAAACTTTTGGCCCGCACCGCCGCCAGCCACGCCGAAGCCGGCGCCGACATCATTGCCCCCAGCGACATGATGGACGGCCGCGTCGCCGCCATCCGCGCGCAACTCGATGCCGACGGCCACCACGACACCCCCATCATGAGCTACGCCGCGAAATTCGCCTCCGCCTACTACGGCCCCTTCCGCGAAGCCGCCGAATCCACTCCCAAATTCGGCGACCGCCGCAGCTACCAGATGGACGCCGGCAACGCCGCCGAAGCCCTGCGCGAAGTCGCCCTCGACATCCAGGAAGGCGCCGACATCGTCATGGTCAAACCCGCCCTCGCGTACCTGGACATCGTGCACCGGGTGAAAACGGAATTTGGCTACCCCACCGCCGCGTATGCCGTCAGCGCCGAACACGCCATGATCAAAGCCGCCGCCGCGAACGGCTGGATCGACGAACGCGCCGTCACCCTGGAAACCCTCCTCTCCATGCGCCGCGCCGGCGCCGACATCATCATCACCTACGCCGCCGTGGATGCCGCGAAGTGGCTCACCCAGGGATAACGCGGAACTCGGAACTCGGAATGCGGAACCGGCACGGAGGTAGGGCGCGTCACTCCGTGCGCGCCGGGCTGTGATGCAACCGTCGTGCGATCTCCCCCCTCTACGACTTGGCACGATCGGGCACGACCGTCTTTGAATTACAATGGGTTGCGTGGGCACGACTGCAATGCGACGAGTGAATTGTGAATGGGTTTGCTCCTGATGAATCCGAGCGGCGCGCACGGAGTGACGCGCCCTACTTTTCAGATGCATACCCCGGTTTAATAGGCTGGCACCGTCTGGAACACGTTCTGGAACTGGAAGTTGCGTTTTGGGTTTTCCCCGGAAGATGGATCTAGCCACAGATTCGCGCAGATGAACACAGATTAAGCATCCACTACCAGCCGATCCGCCTCCGCCTGACTCCGGCGCAACAAGGGCACGAGGCCCATACTGAAAGGGCTGAAGGCCCGAAAGAGGAAAGCCCAGGGAAAGCGAGTCAGACGAGCGCAGCCCTGGGTAATCCGTCCAAAAATTCGCCAAGCGCTGAAAGTGCGACAGAAATCGATTAGAGGAAATCCGGCGCACTGCCTGCGTCCTGCTCCCGCGAACCCAATGATGCTTCATGCCCGGTTCCATTTGCCCTTCTGCCCTCCTTCCTTGCGGCTGTTATAGCATTGATGTCAATGCGTCGCGAGAACGGTGTCGGGAAATTCATTGGTGGCTGCGTCACCAACGGAATATGAGGCGGCGTGGCAGCGACCGCCCTACCAATCGTAGGTAGGGCATTGCTGCCGCAATGCCCCATTCTCCGTGACGCGCGTTCAGCGCGGGACGAAAATCCATAGCGTTCGCCTTCGCATCGCAAACTCGACATAACCGGACGAAATGCCTAGTCTTTCCGCATGAAAGCGAGGTGTCCGTTTTTTCCGCGACGTTGCCATTGGCTCATTGCGACCGCCATTCTTTTCTACGCATTCCTTATGAAGGGAATTGAACCCAAACCGCAAAATGCTGAACTCAAAATCGGCGATCAAACTCTGAAACCGATTGAGGTGATAACCAATGGACGAACCACGCACCTCGCTGGCACGAATCGATTTTTTGTCGCGGGAACTGATGTGCAGCGTCCCGCGATGGGAAATGATACGGCTTGGACTGCCCGCTCGGATGACGGCGCGTCACTGGAGTGGATAGCCGCGACCACGAATACGGCTTATCTGCGGGGAAACAAGGCCAGCGAGCGCAGATATTCAGATTACGATTTTCCACCACGCATTCGGCAGCTGGATCTCAAGACGGGAAAATGGCTGCCTGATTTACAGCTCCCCGTGCCATCGGAGTCATTCAAACCGAGAAGCGTTTTGGAAGTGCTGACGGACCGGGATAATCGAGTGGTCGTCCTGATCGGTTTGATAAAACGGAATACTTTCCAACTCGAAAACAACCTGTTCGAAGGTTATAGCCTGGCCGTGTTCAACGAGCGCGACAACAAACCGCTGTGGACGCATGAATTTGCATCGGAAGGAGCACGACCTTACACGGGCGGTTTTTTGTGGGGCGTCCCGCCACCGAGATACGCGGATTCGCAGATTCGCCGGCTGAACTGGCTCGGGGAACGTCTCCTGGTGTGCCCCGAGGCGATGCAGCCCGTTTATTGTTTCAATCCGGACACGGGCTCGGAACTCTGGCACGTGGAGCGGCTCTGGGAATTTCAGCGAGGATTCATCGGTCCCAGCGTGTGGGCACACTACATCAGCCGGTTTGGTGACGAGGAATACACCTTTAACAGATCAACTCCGACAAATTTTGTCCCGCAGCGAAAAGCCTTTGATGAACATTTCACTTGCGCACTTGCCGGTGGTCCCGCCGTCGTGCCGCTCCATTTCGAACGAGATCAGGACGCGCATAGCGTGTTTATTACGGCGGTAAAAGGGCCTGCGAGGGAATACTCCGGTTATCTTTCCGATTGCGTCGTCTATGAGCTTGGAGACGACGGCAAACCGGTCTCGATGGGCACACTGCCGCAAGTGGCGGATGGCTCGGAATTTTCCATTCACGATGGCGACGCGATTTGGAAATGCCAGCACGAGACGTTCGTGCGGCTGAGCCCCGCGCGCAAGGCACCAACACCGGGTATGTTTGGGGACGCCAACTCGGATGGCCTTTTCAATTTGGTCTGGACCCGGCGCGTGCAGTATGAGCCGCCCAAGGCATTTTTGCTCACGGGCAAAAATGGAGACCCGGCGGCGTTTGGGGAGTCATGGGCCTTTTGCAATCCCGGCGGCGGATACGTTTTGCGAGAGGAGGATAAGCGGTTCCACTTTCCGCTCGCCGCGGTCAATCTGTCCAGCGGCGAAGATGCCGCCATGATTTTGACCGTGCCGTTTGACGGAAAACTTTTTCTCCCGGATACCAACATCCGCAGCGAAGGCGGGCCGCACGGTTATCACACCACCGTCAATCCGCTCGAGATGGCTCTCACGTATTTGCAAGCATACGGAAATCGATTGGACGTGATGATTACCACGGAATCCAGCACATGGACGCTCTCGTTCGATGTCAGTAAGGCGCTCCCGACCACCACGAAAACTCCGGTCGTTCGCAGCAGCAATTCGAAGGTTATCGAACTCGGCTACACTTTACGGACACAAAAGGACAAGGACGAGGCGTTGCAGGAGTTTGCCCGCGGCATGGATGTCGAGACCGTCAAAATGCTCGTGAAGAACGGCGCCAATCCCAAATACAATTCAACCTCTGGATGGACGGCGTTGATGGTCGCGGCGGAGCGAGGAACCGGGGACATGGTCGAAACGTTAATCGCAGCGGGCTCTGACGTAAATGCCACGGAAAGAAATTACGGTCAAACGGTTTTGATGTTTGCAGCACGCAGTGCATATCAACCCAAACAGAAAGTTCGCGCATTGTTAAACGCTGGTGCCGATCTGAATGGTGCCACAACGAACGGCTGGAATGCGCTGATGGCATCAGCAAATTGGGGCAATCTAGAGATGGTGGAATACCTGCTCGGAGCCGGTTTGAGCGTCTCAAGCCGGGATCACGATGGTGACACTGTCTTAATGGCGGCCGCATCCGGGGAAGCAAAGCCAAGCGTAATTTCCACATTGATCAAAGCGGGAGCGGAAGTCAACGCGACCAATAACGAAGGAATGACTGCGTTGATGCTGGCGGCCAAATCCGTGGACATCACCGAAGCGGTGGAGGTTTTACTCAAAGCTGGCGCGAATCCCAATCTCAAAGACAAAAAGGGACGGACGGCGCTTGAGATAGCAATCGAGGCTCAATCGCAAACCGTCGGCGTGAACGACGGCCTCACAAATCTTCTGAAGTCAGCAGCCTCAGCCAAGGCGAGGGCACGTTAAAAGCCGGAACTGACCAAATATCATATCATCCCATCAAGATACGATGATTTTATACTTGCGGCCGTTTTCACCCTCCGCTATTTTCGAACCAACAAATCAAGCCGATGAGCAATACAACTGAGAACGGCACCAAATTGGTTCGCGATATTTACGCCGCCAAAATCGCCGCGGGCAAGCCGGTGGTTTCCTTCGAATTTTTTCCGCCCAAAACTCCCGAGGGCGATCAAAACCTGCTCGAAAAAACCCTCCCCGCCTTGCTGCAGGCCAAGCCGGATTTTTGCTCCGTCACCTACGGCGCCGGCGGCAGCACGCGCGACAAGACCTTGATGATCGTCGATCGCATCCAGAAACAGCACGGCCTCACCGCCGTGGCGCATCTCACGTGCGTCTCCGCCACCAAGGACGAGATTCGCGGGTTGCTGGAGCAGATCAAGACGCTCGGCGTGCGCAACGTCCTCGCGCTCCGCGGCGATCCGCCCGGCGGCGGCGCTTTCAAGGTCACGCCCGGCGGGTTCGAATACTCCAATCAACTCGTGGAATTCATTCGCGGCCTGGACCATTTCAGCATCGGCGTCGCGGGATTCCCCGAAGGCCACATCGCGTGCAAGGCCGGCAAGCACGTGGATTGGGGTTATCTGAAAAACAAGATCGACGCCGGCGCGGACTACGTGCTCACGCAATTGTTTTTCGACAATGCGGATTTTTATGAGTTCCGCGATTACCTGCACAAACTCGGCGTGAAAATTCCGGTCGTGCCGGGCATCGTGTCGATTCTCAACGCGAACCAGATCAAGAAATTCACCGCCATGTGCGGCGCGCGCATCCCCGCCCCGCTCGCGGCCAAACTCGACACCCTCGCCGACGACGAAGCCGCCGCCACGGAATTCGGCATCGAATACGCGACGGAACAGTGCCGCGACCTATTGAAAAACGGCGTGCCGGGAATTCATTTCTACACGTTGAACAAATCAAACGCCACCTTGCGCGTGTTGAAGAATTTGGGGTTGGCGTAGTTCTTTGAAAAACGGAGATGGGGAGCGCAGCCGCCTCGGCTGCAGTCCGGTGCGCCTCGCGCCGGACCAGAGGGCGTAGGAATGCGCCACACCGTGGTTCCATTTCACGCCGTGCGTGAGCCGCGAGGGCGCGGCTCACTGCGCTCGGGGCGGGCGCGCTCCCCGGAAAAAAAGAGACCGCCATTGCTGGCGGTCTGATCGAATCGTTAAACGGTTCGCACGGGCGAGACGCCCGTGCCACTAGATCAAGCAATCTTCGCCACTTCGGCGTCAAATAATTCGCGCGTCTTGGATTGCACGTCGGCCAGTTGCAATTCGCCTTTGTCGAGTTTGGCGAGCAGCGCCTTTTGCGCGAGGTAATCTTTGTTCTGCACACCGGCTTTGCTTTGCAGCATGCGCCAGGCCTTGCGGCGTTCCACGGCGAACAACACCATCTGGCGCGACACCGCGAAGAATTTCAGTTTCCCGCCAATCTCCGCCTTGATGTAGCAACCAAAGTTCGTCACGTAGCTGCGATGGTTCGGGTTGAACACGCGGCGATAGATGACGTCGTCCTGCGTGATGAACACGAGCATGTCGTCGAGCGGGATGAGGTCCGCGGCTTCCTCTTCCTTGATGGCTTTGATGTGTTTGCGGAAGCGCGCTTCCGTGAGCGCCCAATGCGCGACGGTGTAATTATATTCCTCGCCGTTGCTGGCGTATTTCGTGCGCCACCAATCGCGGTTCGGCGTGGGATTGCCCTTGAGGTCGAAGGCTTCCTGCGCGGTCTCGCCGTTGCGCGGGTTGAAGACGAACTCAGGCATGCCGCGCGCGTCGCGCACGAGCTTGGCCTGGTCGGCGCTCATGTTGTCCGGCACGCCGTGCTCCGGCTGGCAGGTGGTGTAGGCCTGGAAAAACGCGGTGCCGCGATATTCGAGGCCGTCGAGCATGGCCTTGTAAAGTTTCGCGGCGTTGGCCATCGAAACCTGCGCGACGAACGGCGAACCGTGGCCGCTCGTGAAGGCTTCCGCGACATTTTTCTTCTCGATCAACTTGCCCTGCGAGGCGACGCCGAATTGGTTCATGTCGTAGCCGCCGAGCATGGTGGACGAGTCGGAATTTTGACCGCCGGTGTTTGAATACACCTGCGTGTCGAGCATCAGCATTTTTACGTTCGGGCGATTTTGCAGAATCACCTTCGAGACGTTTTGGAAACCGATGTCGCCGAGCGCGCCGTCGCCGCCGATGACCCAGACTTTGGGCAACTCGCGAATTTCCTGATCGGTCATCAAGGCGTCATCAAGGTGCGTGAGCGTGAACAGGTCGGCGTCGGAGACGACGTTGTCCTCGCGTTCGAGGAGCATGTCGGCGAGGCGTTCCGGCACGACTGAGCGGCGGGCGTGATTCAAAATCAACGACTCACCGAGCAGCCAACTGATGGTCGCGCCGTCCTGGAAGAGTGAATTCATCCATGGATACGGATGCGGGTTCGACGGCGGCGTGGAGCCGTAGACCGTGTTGCAACCAGTGCTCGCGCCCATGAACATGACGCTCATGCCGTTGGCGCGGCGGCCGTCGATGGATTGCAGGTCGCGGTGATTGAACGCATCCTGGCGCATGACGGCGGAGACGTTTTTGATCAATTGCTCGTCAGTCACGGCGCCGTGTTTGGCTTCGTAACTGGCAATACGTTTGGCGGTGTCGGCATCGTTCTCGCCGCCGAGGCCCATGATGGTGTGCAGGACTGCGCGGCGGAAGCGATTGTAGTCCGCCTCGCTGCGCGCTTTTAATTTCTGGAGTTTTTCAACGCCGCTGTTTTCGAGGTGCGTTGCTTTTGCGCGCAGGCGGTCGGCTTTCTTGTGATACAACGGACGCATGTAGGCTTCCGTGACGGAAGCGCACGCGCGCAGCACGCTTTTCTCACCGCAACCAGCACACGCGCCGTCGCCACTGACGAGCGCCTCGTAATTGCGGCGCACCATCAGGTGATTGCGCAATGCGGCTTCGCGCGAATTCGCGGCGTCGTTGTCGTTGTAAAGGCCGAGGAATTTCTGCGGCGTGTCGGGCAGCAACCGCGAGAAGATCTGCGCGGTCGTCAATTCGGCGTTCAAATCCTCCGTCTCGCGCGTCATGCGCAAGGCATCGTGATCGCCGCAGACCTGGACGCATTCGCCGCAGCCTTTGCAAAGGTCGCTGACGAAAATCGAGAACAACCCGCCGCTGCCGGGCGTCTTGGCCTCAAGCGAACGGAAGATGGCGGGCACATTGTTGTAGGCAAGCGGCAGCTTCGCGATGATGCTGACGAATTCAGTCTTCGCCTTGTCGCTGACGGTTGTCAGCGCGTTGACTTCGTCGCGCACGATGTCCTTGAACGGCACTTTCGCGCGCGTCTTTACCGCTTCGTTCATCTTTGCACGGGAGCGTTCCTCGATGCCTTTCAATTCGCCCGCGAGTTTCGCGCGATCGTCGCTGGTAGTGACGTAATAATTCAGCGCGGTCTTGAGAACCGTGCTCACGTCCTGTGATGTGTTTGGCAACGCGGTATCCGGACACGCGGTGATGCATTCCATGCATTGCGTGCAGTTCTCCGCGATGTAAACCGGCGTCTCGCGGCGCGCAACGTACTTCGATTGCGTGGCGCCGCTGCCCGCGCTCATGACGCCCAAGGACGCGAGCGCGCCCGCGGGTTGATGATAGCCGAGGCCGTTGCGGAATTCAGAATCGAATTTGGCGAGCGTTTGGAAAGCGTAACGCGGCGTTTGCTGCGCCGGCGCCGGGATGCCCGTGCCACAACCGGTGCCGCAACCGGCGGTTGGGATGATCGGCGTGTCGCCAATCGGCCGCACCGGCGGATTGCGCATGGACGAAAAATCCGGATCATCGAACTGGCCGTATTTGATTTCCTGAACGCGCGAGAAGCCTTCCATCATGACGGTCATGTTCGAGGTCACGACGTCGTCGCCGAAGCGCCCGAATTTTTTCTGATACTGCTTTTTAACCGTCGTGTGGAACTGGTCTTCGGTGATATTATTGTGCCCGAGGAACGGCGACACGCGGAAGAACGCGCCGAGAAAACTGTTGCCCTGCATGCGCAATTGCAATTCCGCCTTGTTCGTCGCTTTGCGCGCAATTTCAAAACCGGGCAGAATATAGACGCGGATATTATTGTCTTTGACGAATTTCCGGTGTTGCGCGGGAATGCGTTGCCAGGCGGTTTCGGGCGTGTCGCTGGATTCCCAAACGATGCAGCCGCCTTTCTTGATGCCTTCCAGCGGGTTGGTGTGCGTGAACGCCTTCGGATCGCAGCACAGCACGACGTCCACGTGGTTCAACTCGCAGTTCACCTTGATCTGCTCGCGCGCCACCGTTAGATAATAATTGGTCGGTGCGCCCTTTTTCTCGGAACCATATTTCGGGTTCGCCATGATGAACAACTTTTCCTTGAGCTGACCATGTTCATCGCGCTCAGCATCGCGCTCCTTGATCATCTCGCCAAAGTTGCCGACGATTTCACCCAGGTTTTTGCCGGTCGTAATCATTCCCCAGCCGCCGATGGAATGGAACCGCACCGCAATGGCCTTGTCGGGCAAAAGCGAAGGCGTGTCTTTGGAAATCACCGCGTAAGGATGGTCGACACCGAGCACGAAATACGTTTCTCCGTCAGCAGCGCTGCGACCATCTTTGCGTCGTGACTGGCCGGTGGCAAATTCATACGCGCCGAGCGTGTGTTCGGGACGAAAATCGCGCGAACCAATGCCGTAAGCGCCGCGGAAAATGCGCGGGGTTTCTTCCGGTTTCAGCGCCGGCAACACGCCACCATATTTCGTGACTTCGTTCGCCTTGCCGAGCGCCACGCGGATATCGCGCGCCAGCGGATTGTCACCCGCGAGGCCTTCATCGGTGCGTTCCAGAATGATGACGTTCTTTTTGCCGCGCAACGCGTTGATCACCGCCGCTTCCGGGAATGGACGAATCACATTGATATGAATCGAGCCGACTTTCGCGTTGCGCTGGTCGCGCAAATAATCGCACGCGGCTTCGATGTTATCCGCCGCGCAACCGAGCGACACGAAAACTGTGTCCGCATCGTCGCATTTATATTGCGTGATAAGCCCATAGTTGCGGCCCGTCAGCCGGCCAAACTCCTCATAGGCTTGTTCGAGGAATCCGAGGATGGGCTCATTGAAATTATTGCGGCGCGCCACGACGCCGTTCATGTGATGCTCCTGGTTCTGCACCGGACCGAGCAGAATCGGATTTTTCAAATCCATCATCTCCGGCACGCGACGGCGTTTGGCGCCGAACAACTCGCGTTGCGCGGGCGTGGGGCAATCAATCATGTCATCGACCGCCCCGAGAAATTCGCGCAGCAGTTCCGCCTCGGGCGCGAGATAAGTGCGCTCGCTGTGCGTGGTGAGCATGCCGTCCTGGATGTTCATTCCGGGATTGAGCGCAAGTTCGTTGACCTTGCGCAAAATGATTCCCTGGTCCGCGGCCTGTTGTGCGTCCTTGCTGACGAGCATCGTCCAGCCGGTATCGAGCGCGGCGTAAAAATCATCGTGAGCGCAATGCACATTCAATGCCTGCTTCGTCAACGCGCGCGCGCCGATTTCCAGAACCATCGTCGAGAATTTTCCCGGCGCGTGATAATACTGCTCCATCGCGTACACGATGCCCTGGCCCGAAGTGAAATTCACCGTGCGCCGGCCAGCGACCGAGAACGCCGTGGCTCCGCCTTGCGCCGCATGTTCGCCTTCGGTCTCGACCGCGATTTTCTGCTGGCCCCACACATTCAATTCACCCTGAGCATAGGAACCCTGGTAAATTTCGCCGCCTTCCGTCGAGGGCGTGATCGGATAGAATACGCCGCCTTCCGTGATGCGGGTTTCAACGTATTGAGTCACCAGTTGGTTCCCGTTACAAGTAACGCGGACGCCGGGGTATTTGGGGGTGCGAGACGAGGAAGCCGCATTTGAACGGCCACTGGATTCCGCCGCAGGTTTCTGGCTCATAGATAGACTGTGTTGTTCTGCCGGCCACCCGGGCAGGGGCTAACCACATTCTCCCGGATGGAAAACAAAATTTGCATGGTCAGGATAAGCCCTTTGCCTGAAAACTCAAGGAAAAGCACCGCCAATACATCTCAAATTTCGTTGGCTTTTCATGAGAATAAGTAATCGGCCATTTTTGGTTCGAATGCCTGCCGCCCTGATTGATGCCGTTCACGCAACGTGAGCCGGTGATGTCCCAACGCAGGTCGCAGTCAAAATTTAGGGCAGGGAAGATGCCACGAATTGCGGCAGAAGCGTTGCAAAAGTCTACACACAATTTGTCGGTTCTTTCAAGGATTTTATCTTCGGCAAAAAACTTTTACTTCTGGCGCTGATGGCATAACGCGTGCACCGTAAACGCTGACAGTGAACGAAAAGTTTAACATCGACAGCGTCCAGCCGCTGCAGCCGGTGCAAGGCGAGCCGACGGATTGGCTCGGCAATTGGCATCCGCTCGCCGAGCAACTCGGGTCGACGAACGGCCTCGTCGCGCTCAGCGACATCTCGATCTCGATGCAAGTGCCGCTCGTTCACGATCTCGCTTCGCTGAAACATTTTCTCACCAGTTACCAGAAACAATTGCTGCTGCCGATCGAGTTGCCCGCGATTCAACGCGCCTTCGATCACGCCTGCCGCCATGAGATGCGCGAACTCGCCGAGTTCGATCGCCAGCTTGCCGCTGAACCGGCGCTCAAGCCATTTGCTGAGGCCAGCAAACGCATCGGCCAGACGGAATTGTTGAAGCTGCGCCCGCTGCGCGATGAACGCATTGTGCGGCGTTATCTCGAAAGCGTCGACCGCGGCGAAGCGAACGCCTGGCACACGCTGGTATATGGCCTTACGCTCGCGCTCTACTCCATTCCGTTGCGGCAGGGATTGCTCGGCTACGGCTACCAAACCACGCGCGGCTTCATTTATTCCGCCGCCAAAGCCCTCCAGCTTTCCGAAAAAGATTGCCGCGCCTTGCTCGATGAATTGTGCGACAACCTGCCGGCGGCCGTGGAAGGGTTGATTGCGCAGCGCGCAGCGGCGTGATTCCGGCGTTAGGCACAATACAAGCCTGACGCTCATCTCTGTCTCCCTCTCCGCCGCGGAGCGGGGGAGAGGGCCGGGGTGAGGTGGCGCTTAGAAATCAGGGGAGGCGGTTGGCTTCCGTTTTTGCTGAATATGCTGTAAATCCGCCGGGATAAATCTCTGCTTCTCAACTTTGTTCCTAATTTGAACAATACCCGTTCGCCGCCGCAACGCGTTCCATATTTCGATAAGGCAACCATCGCGGTTTTCGCGCCATTGATGATTCCAGAATCTCAATACCTCGATATTTTCTTCCGCCAGCTTTTTTGTGCGAGCCTCGTCCTTTTGAACTTCATCGGGCAAACCATGATGAAATCCGTCCAGTTCAACGGCGAGCTTTGCTTCAACGCAATAAAAATCCAAAATGTAGTCGCCACTCGTATGCTGTCTGCGAAATTTGAATCCGGCAAATTGCCGATCCCGCAACGCGCGCCACAGTTGTTTTTCTTCCTCGGTTTGTTCGTGACGGAGTCGGCGGGCGATTTCCTTTGAGCTCACGTCGGAAGAATGATCTCTGTGGAGAAAAAAACAAGCTTCCCACGTGTATCACGGAATGGTCAGTCGCGTAAGCCTGATAAATCTTATCAGCGCCACCTCACCCCAACCCTCTCCCCCGCTCCGCGGCGGAGAGGGGGACGGAAGCTACGGTCGCAAGTTTGGCGTTTGAGTTATACGTGGCCTTTCCGTGTTTATTTTTTGCGGACGATTTTGGTTGTTTCTCCGCGATTGTCTGGGAAATTACCGTTGAATGAGCCTCGTTCGCATTTTGGTGGATGGCTACAGCCTGTTGCATAGCTGGCCCGAACTCGCGCCCGGCAAGGCTCGCTATTCCGCCGCCGCGCGCGATGAACTCGTGCGCGTGCTCACGCTTTACCGTGACGCCACCCTGACTCCCATCACCATTTTCTTCGACGGCTCAAGCCCCAAAATCGAGGGTCCCTCGCAGACTCGATCCACGCCCGAGGTGGAAATTCTTTTTTCACGCGCCGGCCAGACCGCCGACCAAATGATCGAACGCGCTGCGCATCGCTTTCAACCCTACGGCGAAGTGCTCGCGGTGACCGATGACTTTGCCGAGCGCGACACCGTCATTAATATGGGCGGCCTGGCGTCCAGTTGCTGGAATTTCATTCAAACGGTACAAAATACGCTGGTAGAGTTGAACGATGAGATTAAACATCACAACCGGCGGGAACAGAACAAGTTCAAGCGCCGATCCTAGGCAGCCAGAATGAAGAATTGGGACAATAAAGACAGAATGATGGACGGCTTTCGGGTCTGCCGGGCGATCCGTCGTTCGTCATCCGTCATTCTGCTCGGCCTTTTTTGCCTGTTGTTCGCGGCCACTGCTTCCGCTCAATCATCGAATCGCTGGCTGTTTATTTTTAATACTTCCGCGTCGATGCGCGACCGCTCCAATGGCGTGCAAGCCGTTACGCAGGATTTGCTGAGCACCGCGATGCACGGGAACGTGCGCCCCGGTGATACCATCGGCATCTGGACCTACAATGCCACGCTGCGCGCCGATGAAGCGCCGTTGCAAATCTGGTATCCCAATACCGCACCCGCCATTGCGTACAATACGGTGGAGTTTATGCGCCGGCATTCTTACGAAAAAAACGCCGCGTTCGGCGATGTGCTCACGAACATATTGCGCGTGGTCAAAATTTCGGATGTCATCACCGTGATTTTAATTTCCGACGGCACCGATCCGATCAGCGGCACACCGTTCGATGCGAACATTGCCGCGTTCTACAAAACGAATTCTCAAAAGCAGAAAAAAGCGCACATGCCGATCGTGACTCTTTTTCGCGGCGAGGGCGGGAAGCTCACGACGAACACACTGACGCTCGGGCCGTGGCCTATAGACATCCCGGCGGTCCCGCCGCCGCGGGTCGTGGCGCAGGCCGCGCCAAAACCGGCTCCGGTCGCACCCGCCAAACCGGTCCCCTCATTGATCGTCATCGGAAAGAAAGCCGAGACGACTTTCAACGTCCCCGCAGACCTGCCGGATCATTCCGGAGACCTCCCGGATCGGCCGGAGGCCGCTCCACCGCAGACCGAACCCGCTCCCGCAGTGGCCAAACCCGAAACTCAGGCGCCAGCTCCTGCGCCCGCACAAGTGTCAACGCCAACGGTCGAAGAAAAACCGAACCCGGTTGCGGCCACTCCAGTCGCCAGCGCTCCCACACCAGCGCCTGCCGCCGCAGTTGAACCAGAAAAACCTCTTCAGACAGCGCAGGCGCCCATCGCAACGACACCTGAATCCACCGAGCCTGCAACAAAAGCCGCCGCGCCGGCTGCATCACCGATTGTTGTGGAAGCCGCCACGGCGCCGGAGAAAAATCTTTTTACCGTGCGCAACATCGCCATTGTCTCCATCACTTTCACGCTGCTGGTTTGCGTGCTTCTTTTTTTGACCGCCCGCAATGCGCGCAACGCCTCCCGTTCCAGCCTCATCACTCGCTCGCTGGATAGGGAAAGGTAACAGCGCGAATATCTTTCATTGGAGCGCCGGCTTATAGTTGGCTTTACGTATCAAGCTCAACTGCGGTGTGCCCGCCCAAAGCCGACTACAAGTCGGCGCTCCTTTTCCTCACGCCACCCGCATCCAAACCGTTTTTAAATAAGCCGGCTCCGCTCGCGACACCGGAAAATCCGGCGGTTGTGGCGCGTAATGTTGGTTAAGTATTTTTCGCTTCGTTGCGCGCACCGCGATCTCCGCCGCCGCGAGAAATTTTTCCGCCGGCCAATCGGCTGCATTGGTGGAGGCCAGCAAAACACCATCCGGCTTCAATAACGGCAACGCTGTCGCGATGAGCTCGCCGTAATTTTTTTCCACCCGAAAGACTCCCCGCTCCTTCGATTGCGAAAACGTGGGCGGATCGAGCACAATCACATCGAACGCGCGCGCCTTCTTCGCCAGGCGCCGCAGCCAATCGAACGCATCGCCGAAAATAAAATCGTGCTCCGCCGGATCGAGGCCGTTCAGCGAAAAATTGCGCCGGCCCCATTCGAGATATTTTTTGGAGAGATCCAGGCTGGTGGTGCGCATGCCGTTCTTCGCCGCGCAGACCGAGAAACCGCAGGTGTAGGCGAAGACGTTCAACAACTCTGGTTTCGAGTTTTGAGTTTCCAGTTTTGGGTTGAGCAACGGAAAATTCGCGGCCACGTGGCCGGTCAACAATCTCCGGCGGTTGTCACGCTGGTCCAGGAAAAGGCCAACCGAGTAACCTTCGTTAAAACTGAGTTCGAATTGAATTCCGTTTTCGTGAATCGCAAATCGCTCCGGAGCTATTTCACCGAACACATGCTGCGCCGAAGTTTCGCTCGTGCTCGCGCCGCGGACATGCCGTGAAAGAGTTTTGTGATACGCGCCGCGAATATCTTGGCCAAATTGTGTGAGGCGTTCTTGTTGCGGTTTCGTGAGCGGGGCCTCGCTCTGGGACAACAAAAAATCCCCCAGCCGTTCCACATACCATCCGGGCCATCCGTCACTCGCGCCCTGAATCACGCGAAAGGCATTTGTCTCATCGGGCTCAATAATCGCGGAGCGCAAGAGTTGGCGGCTGTCGCTCGCAAAATCCGGTGGCGCGGAAAAGGTGAGCGCTTCGCCGCTCGCCGGGTGCTTGAACGTAATTTCCATGGCGTGCAGGCAAACTCGGTGAAACGGTGAGCCGCCATAAAGCGTATCGCCTAAAATGGGGAATCCATTCTCCGCCGCATGAACACGAATCTGATGTGTGCGACCGGTGAGCGGTTCAGCCTTCAGAATTTCGTAGGAGCCGAGGTGACGAGACTCTAATTTTTTTGAATTTGAAGTGAGCCTGCTCACGTCGGTTGCTATGGGGCCAAAGCGCGTCTCAGCCGCTTCTCCCTGCACACCGTTCACGTAACGCTCTCCCGCACGAACAATTTTAGATTTCGCCACGAACTCCTGTTGCTTCACCGCGCGATCCGTCAGGAGCAGATATTTTTTTTGAACCTGGCGGCTGGCGAATTGTTCGGTAAGCGAACGGTTCGCCAATGTCGTTTTGCCGAACACGATGACACCGCTCGTTTCCTTGTCGAGCCGATGAATGATGGCGAGCCTGGCCCAACGCGGCTCGCGGTGCCGCAGCCAATCGTAAATGCCCTCTCCGGCGTACGGGCTCGGCGCGTGCGTGTTCATTCCGGCCGGCTTGTTGACCACCAGCAGATGCTCGTCCTCGAAAATCACGCACGACAACACGCCAGCATGAAAACAGGAAAGCAGCGAATTAGGAAAGCAGGAATGCAGGAAACCAACTCTGGCCGAAACATCACCAAAAATGCCACGCGCCCCTTCCGACCACCCACAACCCCAGCAGACAATTGGTAATGGCATGGGCTGTGATGGCATCGCCGAGACGGTTCTTGCTGATGACGAGCCACTGGAAGGCAAAGCCGCACAATATCCCCGAGAGCCATTCGTGATGTTCGAAACCGAAAATCATGGAGGTCACAATGAACGAAGTCGGATGAAACCGGTTGAGCGGCATGTTCAGGAAATCTGTTCGCACGAAATACCGGTAGAGAAAGGAGCGGAAAAAAACTTCCTCAAGCGGTGGGACGACGAGCGTTGCCCCCAGGATGTGCCCGACGATATAAATGGTTGCCAGTGGTGAATGCTCGCCAAATTGCGCGTAGGGATTCAGGGGCTTCGTATCGGCGCCCATGTGCGTATAAAGGCCATCGATCCCGATCCACATGATCAACACGGCCACGCCAATCGCGAACGCCTCCGTGGTGAAGTTCCAGCGCATTTCCGGAACCAGTGTGCGCATTTCCCAAATCAGCCAGGCTCCAACGAGCGATTTGCCGAGATAAATCCAATATTGGCCCGCCTCCCCGAACATCGATTGCGACACCGTCAACAAAACAAAAATCACGTACGGCGCCACCCGTGCGTAAATCGGCGATGCCTGCATCTTCTCGCGGAACGAACTCATGTGCGTAAATCATCGCCATCCTGCTGCGAACTCCAAGCACAAATTCACATCAGCGCGGGGAATTAACGCAAAGGCGCAAAGAAACGAAGACGCGGAGCATTATTTTCCAGAGCGTTTCCGAAAAATTGTAGCCGCCGAGGTAACGAGGCGGATGGCTGATCGCGCTGTAAAACGAATCCGCCTCGTTACCTCGGCGGCTACGGCATTCGTTGAATCGCTCCGGCACCCTCGTTTCTACGTCAAATGGAAAGTGCCGATCGCCGGCAAGATGCCGGCGGCACGCTACTGCTCCTCCAACGTCATCACATTCGTTTGCGTGGCGCTGACGAGAGTCGCGCTGGTCTGCGTGATGGCCGTGACACGGAAGCCTTTGTAGACATCTCCGGCTTTGACGGTCTTGCCATTGATCAGGACCGAGGAATGGCCGGGCGCATAAAATATCGCCTGCAATTTCAACTGCGGCGCGGGCGCGCTCACGACCGGTGCGGGCGCTGGCGCAGGTTTTTCTGTCACGGCCACGACCGGCGCGGCGGGTGCAGAAACCGGTGCAACAACTTCTCGAACGGGCGGCTTCGTTTCCTGAACCGCGACTACCGGAGGAATTGGCTTCGGCTGGACATTCGATTCCCGGGCAGCGGTTTTGTGCCGGTTTTGTAGAACGACCGACAACCCCACGATAGCCACGCCCGCGATGACCACCGGCACAACCATGCCGATGCCGCGCGCCGGCGCGGCTGCCGGCTCCGCCGGACGAAATTGCGGCCCGGGGGCCTCCGGCTGGCCCTTCTTTTGCACCTCCTTGGCGCGTTTTAAAGCATCATTGACCAGGCTCATGCGTGGATGTTCCCTTCCAATTCCTCGATGGCCATCCCGACGGTTCGATAATCAATCTTGGTCCGCTGCTGCACGTAACCCGCGAGCAGGGCTTTGTCGCAAATCGCATTCACCAGGCGCGGAATGCCTTTGGCGTAATTAAAAATCCGCCACAGCGCCGGCCGCGTGAAATACGGCGCGCCTTTCGCGCCGGAAATTTCCAGCCGATGCTGGATATATTGGTTCACTTCCTGCCGGCTCAAGGGAGCCAGGTGATAACGCACCGTGATGCGCTGGCGCAATTGCCGCAGTTCGTGTTTGTTCAACCGATCGCGCAATTCCGGCTGGCCCATCAGCACAATTTGCAGCAGCTTGCGATCGTCCGTCTCGAGATTCGAGAGCAACCGGATTTGCTCGAGCATCGCCTCGTCCAAATCCTGCGCTTCATCGATGATCAACACCGTCTCCTTGCCTTGCTCAACCTGGCGCAGCAAAAATTCATTGAACACCGCCAGCGAATCAAGGCGGTCTAGATTCAATCCCTGCACCGGCAAGCCGAACTCCGTCGTGATCGCCTTCATGAGCTGGTCGGCGTTCAGCGCGGGATTTAAAATCAGCGCGGTGGAATAAACCCCGTTGAGTTGCTCAAGCATCGCGCGGCAAAGAGTCGTTTTGCCCGCGCCGACTTCGCCCGTGAGTTGCACGAAACCTTTGCGCTCGCGAATGCCGTACAGCAGATGATTGAACGCCTCGCGATGTTTGGCGCTGTAAAAGAGGAACCGCGGGTTCGGCGTGATGTCGAACGGCGGCTCGGTCAGGCTGTAATAACTAAGATACACCCCCAAATTCCCAGCAGGAAAGGTGCCTGATTAACGATAACTGGGGAGATTGGATGCCAAGGCGTGGAACGCCGGGTTTTAACCGTGCTTAGATTTGCTTTGTAGAAAAGGTCACAATTGCGAGAAAAGGCGTGAATCACCTGACGCCCTCCGTCTCCCTCTCCGCCATGAAATAGGGGACTTGAGTTGCTTGGGAAGCAACGAAAGGAATCCGCCGAAGGCGGAGGCCCGGAACGGGCCGAGCGAGCGGGAGCGAGCGAGTCATTGGGCTGGGGAGAGGTGGTGCTCAGGGTTCAGGAGAACGCGTTTTCTACTGAGTAGCTTAGATGTTCGCCTGTCCAAAAGTGACGAAACTGGAGTTTGAAGTGTCTCAACGTGATGCGCTTGATCCCGCGCGACCTTCCCAGTTATTCCTTGCGCAATTTCGCAGGTGGGCGTTTGATGGCGCCTCTATGAGCGCGCGCATCCTGGCGTTTTTCATCGGCTTGTTTATTGCCATTAATTTGCTCGGCAACGTCCTTTGGCCCGGCTTCGATGCCAATGTCTGGTGGATCCATTTCCCGCGTCGGTTGCCCGAATGGATGGCTCAAGGCGCCCTCGCAATTTCCGCCGTCGCACTCCTCGCCTTCACATTTCGCAACCGCCGACGCGGCCAACGCTCGCGATTCACCGCGATCACTGCTGCGGGCCTTGCGCTCATCGCGTTCATGAATGTCGCCAGCTTTTATTGGTTGCTCGCGAAGGGCCGAATCGAAACCGGTTTCCCGCTGCCGCTGTCACTGGTTATCTGCGGTGCGTTGATTTGGATGGCTCGCTCCGCGTGGTCAGAGCCCCAGGCAGATGAACAGGCGCCTCGCTGGATCATCGCTACCGGCGGCCTCTCCCTTTTCGCCGCGTTTCCACTCGCGCTCATGCTCTTCTTCGGCAACACGGATTATCGCCGTCCGGCCGATGCCGTGGTCGTGTTCGGCGCACGGGCTTACCAGGACGGCCGGCTTTCCGATGCGTTGCAGGACCGCATTCGCACCGCCTGCGAGCTTTACCGCGCCGGCTTGGCCAAACGCCTCGTGCTTTCCGGCGGACGCGGCGATGGCCCCATCACCGAAGCCGAAGCGATGCGCCATTACGCGCTGACTCACGGCGTGCGCGCGGAAGATATTTTCATCGACAATCTGGGCGTGAACACCGAAGCCACTGTGCGCAACACCACGCCGCTCTTTCAACAATGGCACGCGCACCGCGTGCTTGCCGTGAGCCATTTCTATCATCTGCCGCGCGTGAAACTCGCCTATCAACGCGCCGGCGTGGAAGTCTGCACCGTGCCCGCGCGCCAGGGCCGCTTCCTCGGCCAAATTCCCTACAACATGGCTCGCGAAGTCGCCGCGTTCTGGGATTATTATTTGAAGGAGAAGCCGACCGCAGTTTCCGCGCGCGCGTGAAGCCCATTGAGACAGTAGGAGACGAGGTGACGAGTCTCTAATTTTATCTCTTTTGACGATTGATTAGAGACTCGTCTCCTACAAGGGAAGAATCGCCTTCGCCGCCCGAACCAACGCCTGTGCTTCCTGCGGCGTGCCGATGGTGATACGAAGATAGTCGCTCACCTCCGGTTGGCTGAACCAACGCACGAGGATTTTTTTCTCGCGTAGTTTTTGCAACCAATCCTTTGCCGTCAACGTGCCGCCGGCATCTTGCCTGCGTTCCCCCTTCCGGCGAGACGCCGGAGGCACCTTGCCGGGCGGTTTCGCCAAAATAAAATTCGTCTGGCTCGGCAGCACGCGAAAGCCGAGCAACGTCAACGCGCGGCTCAACTCCTCCCGTGTCGAAATAATTTTCCGAAAATTCGCGCGGTAATATTTCAAATCCTCCAACGTCGCCACGGCCGCCACCTGGCCCAGGCCATTGACATTGTAACTGTCGCGAATTTTATCCAATGCCGCGATCAATTCAGGGTGCCCGACGAAATAACCCACGCGTTGAAAGCACAGCGAATACGCCTTGGAAAACGTCCGCGCCACCAGCACGTGCGGATATTTCAGCGCGAGCTTCATCGCGTTTTCGCGCGCGAAATCCACATACGCCTCGTCCAGCACCACCACGCCTTTCATTGCTCGGCAAAGTTTTTCCAAATCCGCCGTCGGGTAGCCGCGGCCACTCGGCGCGTTGGGCGTGGTGACGAGCGTGAGCGCCGCGTTGAAATCCCAAAGGCCGCCGCGTTTTAATTCCGCCACACTCGGCATGGTAAACTTTGCGTTCAGCGGCACCGCGCTTTTCGCCGCGCCATGAATGTCCGCCAGCACGGGATAGAGCGAATAGCTCGGGTGAAAATATTGCACGGTCTGCCTTGAAGACCTCCGCCTCGTTACCTCGTCGGCTACGGGTTCCACGAATGCGCGCACAGCCATCGCGAGCACTTCATCCGAACCGTTGCCAATAATAATATTCTCCGGACCGCAGCCGTGCAGTTTCGCCAGTTTTTCCCGCAGCAATTGCGCCGTCGGATTCGGATACAACCGCAACCGTCCATCCACTGCGGCCTTCACCGCCTTCAACACGCGCGGCGAAGGTGGATATGGATTCTCGTTGGTGTTGAGCTTGATGAGTCCCTTGATCTTCGGCTGCTCGCCGGGAACGTAGGCGTGCAACTTATGAACGAGCGGACGGATGAGTGACGAACGCATGAGGCGCAGTTTAACGACTTTCTCACGCCGACTTCAACGGTTTAAGAATCGCAAATCCCGCACGCGCTACTGGTGCGATTGTTGGTCAACGACATAATTCCGAGTCTATTTAACCGAACGAATCTCCGCACTGCGCCCATGCGCTCCCAGTCCCTCAATCTCCGCGAATTTCTGCACCGCAGGCAAAGCCTTCTTCAACGCACCGGCGTTATATTCCACCACACTCGTGCGCCGCTGAAATTGATCCACCGTCAAGCCCGCGAACGACGCACCCGCGCCGCCGGTCGGTAGCGTGTGGCTCGGTCCCGCGACGTAATCGCCCAGCACCGTCGGCGAAGATGGCCCAAGGAAAATTGCCCCCGCCGTCAAAATATTTTCGGATAATTTGCGCGGATTGCGCGTCATCACTTCGCAATGCTCCGGCGCCAATTGGTTCGTCAGCGCCACACCGTCTTCAATCGTTTTCACCTGGATCAACCACGTGTTGTGATCGAGCACGCGCTGGATGAATCCGCGCCGCGCGAGCTTCGGCAATTGCTTGGCAATCTCGCTTTCAACCGCCTTCAAAATTTTCGCGGACGTCGAGATCAACCACACGCGTTCGTGGCCGGAGCCATGCTCAGCCTGCGCCAATAAATCCGCTGCGGCGAATTTCGCATTCGCCGTTTCATCCGCCAGCACGAGCACTTCGCTCGGCCCGGGCAGCAAATCAATCGCCACGTAGCCGACGAGCAATCGTTTGGCAGTGACGACATACGCATTGCCCGGCCCGAAAATTTTCTGCACGCGACGAATTGTTTTCGTGCCGTAAGCCATCGCTGCAATCGCCTGCGCGCCGCCCACGCGATAAATCTCCGTGGCGCCCGCCGCGCGCGCCGCGAATAGCAACGCCGCATTGATACTGCCATCCTTGCCGCACGGCGTGCACACGACGATTTCCTTGCAGCCCGCCACTTTCGCGAGCGTGATGGTCATCAGCGCCGTGGACACCAGCGGCGCCGTGCCGCCCGGGATGTAAACACCGACGCGCTGAAAGGCGTCAAACTTCTCGCCCACTTTCGCGCCATGAGAATTCTTTGATTCCCAATTGCGCCGTTTCGATTTCTTCGCGAACGCCGCGATATTCCGCTCCGCCTCCGTCACCGCTGCGCGCAATGATTCGTCCGCCTTCAGCGAGACCGCCATCAATTCCGCCTGCGTCACCACCAATTGATCCACGCTCAATTTCGCGCCATCAAAGCGCTCGGTGAATTCCAGCAACGCCTCATCGCCGCGCGCGTGCACGGCGTCGAGAATCGCGCGCGTGCGCTGCTCGATTTCAGCATCAAACAAACTGGAGGGCGCGGTGACTTCCTGCAATCGGCTGGGGAAATCCGCGTCGGTGTGACGGATCACTTTCATCGCGTGGAGGCTAGAGCAAACGAAAGGCAAAGTCAAAAATCCGTAGGATAGGTGTCTCGCCTGTCTCCATATTTTCCCCTCAAAAAGACAATTATGGAGACAGGCAGGATGCCCGTCCCACGTTAAAATTTCACGCATCCCGCGTGGAATTCACGCGCAGTTCACAGCGTATTGAAAAACACCCTCTCGCATTCTTCGAAAACAAACAATTCTGTGCGCCCAAACACCCATTTCGTCGTTGGCCCGCGCTGTGCTAAAGGGAAATTGTCGGTCACAGGAAACAAAAAGCTCGGAGGCAATATGAATGAGCATGACGAATCCGAAGGAGCCGCACCGCCAGTCATTTCCATTCCCGCAGTCACCGAATCCGAACGTCCGGAACCAAAACCATTTTCCCATTGGGCGAAACGATTCCTGATCTGCAACCCGTTCTACCTCGTCAGCGCCGCGCTGCTGCTCTTCGGCATGTATCGCCTCTCGGTCGACCGCAGTTTATTCACGGGAGAAATCTCCCAACTCGTTTTCAATCTCTCGTCGCTTGAGTTTTACGAAATCCTGCTCGTCGCGACCGCCATCTTCCTCGCCGCACGCCGCATCTGGTACGATTCCACGCTGCTCGTGGGTCTGGAAAATCTTTTCGTGTTCGTTCCGTTCATTCTCGTCAGCCAGGTCGCGCTCATCAGCACGAATGTCGTTTGGAGCGTTTGCGCCAGCGTAACCATCATCACCGTGCTGCGGTTCAACGCGCTCAAACGTTGTTTCACCGAACTCAATCTGCCCGGCGGCCTGCTGGGGATCGGCGCGGTGCTGCTGGCCATCAACATCGGCTTGCTCGCGATGTATCGCATGGTGGGCGAAACCAAAATGGGCTGGGTGCCCGACAGCGGCCCGGATTTTGTAAAAAACCAACTCACGTGGCTGGTGATTTTGCCGGCGGCGTTGGCACTGGCTAACTTCCTTCCACACGCCAGGGAGATTGGAAGTTTAGAGCCGCAACGCCGCTGGCTGCCCGCCGGCTTTTTCTCGCTGTGGATCGTCGCCACCGGCGCGCACCTGTATTGCCTCAATTACGTTTACAATTTTGCATTCAATATCGGAATGCTCGTGCCCGCGCTCTGGATGCTTGCGTGGACCGCCTACCGCCGCGCACCGGAAATTTTCCAATGGCGAACGCGCACACCTCAATGCGCGCTCGCCATCACGTCATTGTTGGTGCCGCTCGCCGCGGCGTCTGAGAACGGCACGAAAATTTTCTTTGCGCTCACGGCATTGAACGCCGTCGTTTACGCCGTGATGTGCCTGCGCGACCGCGAAAGCCATTTTCCCCGGCATCTGCTCTTCACTTCCCTTGTGCTGCTGGTTTGTGGCACGCCGAGCGAATGGCTCACAGCGCGCATTGGCCGGGAAATGCTGATCGGTATTGGCGTCGGCATTTACCTGATGCTCTACATTGGGATGTCGCGAAACCCCAAGCTGGGCATCCTCGGTTCGATGCTCGTCGCGCTGACGGTGGGCGCCACTTTCTCACGCTATCATGCAGTCGGTCATTTGGCGGTGCAAAGCGGCCTGGTATTTCTGCTCCTGCACAGCTTGCGCTGGGAAGACACCAAACATGAAGGCGCGCGCACTGTCCGCAACCTAGCCGGCATCCTGTGGATGCTCCACACGCTCGCCTGGGTCCGCGTGGATGCCGCACTTTGGATGCCGTGCATCCCGGGCGGCATCGTATTAAGCGCGTATGCACTCACCCAATTTCTCCGGGGCCGATGGGACACGTTTATCCTACCTGCTGCCTCCATACTGACGGTCCTGTCCGGCCCCGGCAATTATCTCGTCCAACGCCTCAACGCCGCGCCCACCGGCCTGCTCGCCGTGATCGGCAGTTTCCTGCTCTTCGCGCTCGGCACTGCGATGGCGCTGACAAAGCATCGTTGGCACAGGAACTCGGTTTAAAACATCAAAGATCAAAAGTCATATTCACCTTCGGAACACCTTGCGGAATGGAACGCGGCGACCGCCGATCCCAGCGGCGTAAAATCGAAACGCAAAACGGTTTTTATCAAATTGCATCCCAAGCCGAATGCGCCACGGCATTCCGCGATAAAACATGCTCCAAAATTTCATCCGCAATGAGTTTTTTCTCCATCAACACGCGTGAGCAATGCCCTTCGAAGCTGTCTGAACAAAAAAGGGCGATGTTGTTATGAATCCTCAAGAACCCTCCAGAAATCGGCGGACGATCAAGATCAAATTGCCACCCAAACCCTCGGCGCCGCGGCATCAGCAGGCACTTGCCAGGGCGGTACCGATGCCAAACGTCGTCGAGCAGGGGCAAAAGAAACACAGTCTGTTTTTATTCCCCATGGCACAGGTCACGCTGGCCTCGATTCTGGCGATGATGGTTTTGGACATGGGAGAATGTTCTCACATCGTGGCCTTTGCCGCGCTGGCTTATGTGGGCGGTCTTTTGATGATGATTCCCCGCCGGGACGCACTGACGCCGGTCGACGAATTTTTGATTCGCTGGGGATTTGTGATGCTCTGCGTGATCTCCCTTTTCCTGTCGCCGTTGATTTGGTTGCTGCGGGGTTGCTGAATGTAAACGATTATCAAAACGGACATCAAATTCCGTCACAATGAACTTTTTCCCCACCAGCAGACGCGATCGATGGCTTCTGTTGCTGTTTCCGTTCAAGACGTATGTGTTTGTCGCACCAGCATTTTTTCTGATATGGGATATCGTTTCAAGCGGGCACCGTTTCCCGGGTGAAAGAAGGATGGCAATGGATTCTATCTCTGCGTGTTACATAATGTGCTTCCTGGTTTTTGCGACGACAACACTGCTTCTTTGTATCTTTCTGAAGTTTGATTTAGCGCTGACCACTGGCATACTCGCACTCCTGTCTTTTTTCTCTTCGGTTCTGATGACGGATCATTTCGGTCTGCTGGTGGTCATAACCTTGTTTTGGTTCATTGCATTTAATGTCTTTCGTCCGCGGCCCGTCATCACGGTTTTGGCTTCTCAAAACGAGACTGCTTTCACATGCCCCGTTTGCGCAACGAGGATTCCCGGCCATGCCCAGAAATGCCCTCATTGCTCCTGGACTTATCTGGCGTGAACAATTCTACGCACTCCAGGACCTCGCGGATAACTTAGGCCCCTTGGCTCGCGATAGCGTCTTGGAGTGCGCCAGCCCTCTGGTGCTTTTGCTTCACTTCAGCGTTCGAGGTTCGGCGTTCTGTGTTCGATGTTAATTCCCAGACGTTGGCTGTTGGATATTGAACGTTTCTCATTCCGAGCCTTCGTTGACACCCTCTTTTTCCGCTGTTACTTTGCGCATCCTTTGCGATGGATTACAAAGACACATTAAATCTGCCCCGCACCGACTTCCCGATGAAGGCCGACCTCGTCACGCGGGAACCGGAGCGGCTCAAGAAATGGTACGCGGCGAAGCTCTACCAGAAAATCCAGGACCAGCGCGCCGGCGAACCGAAATTTGTGCTGCACGATGGCCCGCCGTTCGCCAACGGCGACGTGCACATCGGCACCGCGCTCAACAAGATTCTCAAGGACATCATCGTCAAATACAAAACGCTCCGCGGGTTCAGCGCGCCGTATATCCCGGGCTGGGATTGCCACGGCTTGCCGATTGAATTCAAGGTCACGCAGGACATGCGCAAAGCTGGCGACACCAGCGCCGACGCCACCACCATCCGCAAAGCCTGCGATGCCTACGCGCGCAAATACATCGACATCCAGCGCGAACAATTCAAACGCCTCGGCGTGCTGGGCGATTGGGAAAATCCGTATCTCACGCTGAACAAGGAATACGAAGCCGACGAACTGCGCCTGTTCGCCGACATCGTCGAGCAGGGTTTCGTGTATCGCGGTAAGAAGCCCGTGTATTGGTGCATCCCGTGCCGCACCGCGCTCGCCGACGCCGAAGTGGAATACGCGGACCACGTCAGTCCCAGTATCTACGTCAAATTTCCCGTCGTCGGTCAGCCCAACACGTTCGTGGTTATCTGGACAACCACGCCGTGGACGCTGCCCGCAAATCTCGCGGTCGCTTACAATAAGAATTTCCAATACGTGCAAGCGGAGGTTGCCGGCGAAAAATATATTTTGTTCCGCGGCCTGTTGCCGACCGTCGCTGAAAAATGCGGCTGGAAGGACATCAAGGAAATGCCCCTCGACATCGTGGAATTGGCGAAGCTCCAATACCAGCATCCATTCTGCAATCGCACCGGGAAATTGTTCCCCGCTGAATTCGTCACGAGCGATACCGGCACGGGCTTTGTGCACATCGCACCCGGTCACGGCCTGGAAGACTATGGCCTTGGTTCGCAAAATGGCCTGCCGATTTATTCGCCGATCGATGACAACGGCAAGTTCACTCATACGAATGACCTGCCCGCTGAGCAGCAAATGCCCGCCGAATTACTCGGCAAATCCATTCTGGAAAAACACGGCAAGAGCGACGCGAACGAAGCAGTGCTGCACGAATTGCGCCTGCGCCACGCGCTGTTGCATCAGGAAAATTATCACCACAGTTACCCGCACTGCTGGCGCAGCAAAAACCCGGTCATCTTCCGCGCGATGGACCAGTGGTTTATTGAAATTGATCACACCGTAGGACAGGCGTCTCGCCTGTCTCCATCTTCATCTGGAGAAAATTCAGAGACAGGCAAGATGCCTGTCCTACAAACGTTCCG
>DASZPR010000622.1:0-1993 GCA_035550235.1 Verrucomicrobiia bacterium
AGGCGCAGTTGCCGTGATAAAGCGGATGAAACGCTGCCCACGTCGAATAGACGATGAACGCGGCGAAGCCGAGGAAGACGAACAGCGGCTGCACCCACCACGCATCAGGCCGGGTCGTTGCGCCGAACGGGCGTTGTTTGGGAAGCGTGTCTGCGTAGGCCATAAGCAAATTAACTTTAGTAATCCTGCGCGCCAGCGTCAACGCCGGAACAAAAGTATAAGCCTCGCTTGGCGGCAACTTGCCGCGCGCTTATCGCTAAACCTTGGGCGCCGTCCACTCGTTCAAGCCGCGTTCATCCATGCTGGCCGGCGAAAACTCCAGCCGCTCCAGCGCTTCGCCGATGAGATAAAGCGAGCCGGTGATCACGACGAAAGGCTCGTCCTTGCTGGCGTTCAGCGCGCCGGCCAAATTGTCCCAGGCCGTGACCGTCGCGGCGGGATTGGCGGTGCGAAAAACTCCGGCCAGTTCACCTGCATCCGCCGTGCGGTTGCTGGCGACCCGCACGGTGAAAATTTTTGACGCCAGCGGTGCCAGCACGCGGCAGATGCCCGCCCAGTTTTTATCCGCCAGCGCGCCGAAGATCAGCGCGGGCTTCTCCCTCTCCTCCTTCAAAGGAGGAGAGGGCCGGGGTGAGGAGGTCGTTTTTTGAGAAACTAAATTCCCCTCACCCTGACCCTCTCCCCGTTTGGCGGGGAGAGGGAAAAAACTTTCGAGCGCCACCCGTAAAGTTTCTACTCCCGCCAGATTGTGCGCGCCATCCAGCAAAATTTTTTGGCCGTTTGATTTTTCAATCAACTGCAATCGTCCCGGCCAATTCATGTTTTGCAAGCCATCGCGAATTTGTTTTTCCGAAACCGGAATCTGACTTTGTAAAACCTCAACCGTCGCCAAAGCTAGGGCGGCATTTCGTTGTTGGTGTTCGCCGCGCAACCGCAGGACAGGCATCTTGCCTGATTCTAATTTTTTTATTTTTTCAAATGAAGACAGGCTGGAAACCTGCCCTGCTTTAATCAAAGGCGAATTTTTCTCTTTCGCAATCCGCTCAATCACCGCCAACGCTTCCGGCTCGTCCACGCCGGTCACGACCGGAATTCCATTTTTGATGATGCCCGCTTTTTCCGCCGCGATTTTTCCCAGCGTATCGCCCAGCCATTGCGTGTGATCGAACGCGATGTTCGTGATGACGCTGGCCAGTGGCGTGACGATATTTGTTGCATCAAGTCGTCCGCCCAAGCCCGTTTCCCAAATCACCAGATCGCATTTTTGCTCCGCGAAATACTTCAACGCCATGACCGTGGCAAATTCAAACAACGTAGGACAGGCATCTTGCCTGTCTTTCGGAGCGCGGGTCTGTGACCCGCAGTGCTTCGCTGGGGCGGGAGCTTCGGATGATTTGGAAACCTCATCTGCTTTCAACGTGCTGCGGGTCGGAGACCCGCGCTCCAACTTCTCCACCAACCGCGCGACGTCGGCCTCGCTGATGAGCTTCCGGTTCACCTGAATCCGCTCGCGGAACGAAACCAAATGCGGCGAGGTGAACAGTCCGACGCGCAAACCGGAGGCGCGATAAATACTTTCCAACATCGCGCACGTCGAACCTTTGCCGTTCGTGCCGGCGACGTGGATGAACCGCAATCTGTCCTGCGGATTGCCCGCGAGTGCGGCGAGACGAAACGTATTTTCCAGCCCGAAATGTGCGCCAAATATTTGCAGGCCGTAGAGAAACTGAATGGCTTCGGCGTAGATTGTCGTGCCGCCACGAGTTTTCTCCCTCTCCTCGCTTAAGCGAGGAGAGGGCCGGGGTGAGGAGCTTTGATTTTCTATAAATTTAACCTTCTTCAAATCCGGAGGAATAAATCTTTGCTTCTCCGCATTTTTCATCACGCGCACGCAACCCGTCCGTCGCTGAACCGCATTCCAGATTTCCAGCAAACAACCTTCACGATTTTTGTGCCACTGACGATTCCAAAAACGCAGCGTTTCAATTCCCTG
>DASZPR010000623.1:0-2017 GCA_035550235.1 Verrucomicrobiia bacterium
TATCTTGAGTTCCCAACGCAGCGGCGTGCGGTTGTTTTCAAAGAGCAGGTTCATCGCGGCGAAGATTTCGCTGGCGGTGACATTTTTCATTTGCAAGTTAACCGGCTCAGAACGCCAATCATGTTGCCAGCCAATCGGGACTGTCTGGTTGTTGATGTAAGCGATGCCCCCCGCCGAGTCAGGAAGCAGGACGTCAAATTGTTCCTTGAAATGGTCTTTGAGGAAGTTGGCGACCTCCGAAAGCGGGAGACCGTCGAAGGCGACATTCGTCAAGGTGATGTCGGGATCTTTCCAGTTCGCGTCTTTCCATTCGGAGTCGGCTGGCGCAATCGGTTGACCGGTGGTGGGGTCAAACGTCGGCGGCATTCCTCCAACGGGCAATCCGGTAGCGGGATTGATGGATGGCCCTGCGGCAGCTCCAGGGAATTGAGCCAGCGAAGCGAGAATTGAGGAGGCAAGAAAAACAGCGAGGATCGTCGAAATTTTAAGTTTGGATTTCATAGCTCTTTGGGTGTCAGTATTCCTGTTCACCCTGCACTAGCCCAAACCGTCCTAAATGCCTCGGATTTTTTATAGAAGGAACCGGAGGTAACGGAGACAGCAAAACATTGTTTTAGATACTCTTCCGTTTCCTCTGGTTCCTTATGTAAAAAATCCTGGTCACTTCCTTAAGGGCTCCAAATACATCTTCCGCACTTCGATTTCTCCGCCTTCACTTTGGATGCCGATGGCGCCCGTGGAGGCGCTGCAACCGGTGATTTGGTTCATGAGCTTGCCGTTGGTCCAGAGCTTGATGGCATCGCCGGAGCATTCCACTTCGAACGTGTTCCATTCGCCGGCGGGTTTTTCATTCGAGGGCGCCTGGGCGTCCGCGTTTTTTGTCTCGGCAGTTTCGTGGCCTTTCGCGGTGGCGCCGCCGTTCATCCGGAGGTCGCCTTGTTTGCCGTGCGCACCCTGCACTTCCACGCAGGCGGGCCAGACTTTATCCGGCGGGTTGATGTGCACAAAAATGCCGCTGTTGTCCGCCTTGGGTGCGATTTTTACAAACCGCCATTCCACGGTCAGTTTGTAATCACGGTAAGGCGATTCCGTGCGCGCATAGCCGTACGGCTTGCCGGTGCAGTGGATCACGCCATTCGTCACGGCCCACGTCTCGGCGATTGGCGCGTTGCTGCGCAGGGTGAAGGTCCAACCGGTGAAATCCTTGCCGTTGAAGAGATCAATGCGCTTCGTGGGAGTAATGGCTATGTCGTCAGCGAAACTGTTTCCCACAAGGGCCAGGCCGAGTCCGAGAGCTGCAATAAAAGTTTTCATTGTGGTGGACAAAGAATCAGGGTTTCAACGGTTCAATGAATACCTTGCGCACTTCAAACTGCGCGCCTTCGCATTGAAAGCCGATTTTGCCAGAGGTCACGGTCGACTCGGTGGTTTCATTCATCAGTTTGCCGTTGACGAAGATTTTTACGGCGTTGCCGCTGCAAACGAGTTCGCACGTGTTCCATTCGCCGACGGGTTTTTCGGCGGATTCGCCTTTTTTGGGCAGAGCGGTGTTGGCGTCTTTGCCTTGATGCTCCTTGCTTTCCGCGCCGCCCATCATGAACAAATCACCCACGGCATCGTGCTTGCCCTGGCATTGAATGCACGGCGGCCAGAGTTTATCCGGCATTTGCATGTGCACGAGAATGCCGCCGTTGTCTTCCTTGGGTGCTATTTTCACGAAGCGCCATTCCGCCGTGAGTTTGTAATCGCGATAATCTTTCTCCGTCCGAATATAGCCGGTTGGCTTGCCGGTGCATTTTATCAGGCCGTCCGCCACGCTCCAGGTCGCCTTTGGGTCTGCGTTGTTGCGCATGAAAAATGTCCAGCCGGTGAAATCCTTGCCGTTGAAAAGGTCGATGCGCGCGCTGGGCACAATGGCGGATTCATCCGCGGCGAACGAGTTGGTGGCCAGGGCGGCGAGCGAAGCGAGCAGAATGGGCAGCAGTTTTTTCATACGCTGGTTGCAGGGGTTGGGTGT
>DASZPR010000624.1:0-9279 GCA_035550235.1 Verrucomicrobiia bacterium
CTCAACGGCCTTTCCGGCGATGGCGTCCTCAACCTCAACGTCCCCGGCAGCACGTTCATCTACGAAAACTTCAACGGCGCGGGTTTCGGAAATTTCAACGGCACCCTGAACATCACCGGCACGACGCCCGGCGCCCTCGTCACACTGAATTTCAACGGCGGCGGGTTCGACGGCAATCTCGCCAATGCCGCGCTGAACCTCGATAACGTCACATTGCAAGGCCGGCACAATTCCGGCGGCAACACACTGACCATCGGCGCATTGAGCGGCACCGCCACATCGTCGCTCGGCGGCTCCGGTTACGCCGGCAATGAAACCATCAACGTCGGCGGACTGAATCTCGACACGACCTTCGCCGGCAGCATTTCCAACGGCGTCGCTGTCACCACCGTAAATAAACTCGGCACCGGCGCACTCACCTTGAATGGCACCAACAATTTCACCGGTGGCCTCAACATCGACAACGGCTCCGTCTTCGTGAACGGCCTCACCACCGCCGGCGCGGTCACTGTTGCAAATGCCGCCACGCTCGGCGGTGGCGGCAGCATTAGCGGACCCGTGACACTGCAATCCGGCGCTTCATTGAAACCGAGCGGCACATTCACGACCGTCGGCAATCTCTCGCTCACCAGCGCAAAACTTTTCTTCGACCTCGCCAGCGTGACTGCGCCCGGGAGTGGAGGTAACGATCTCATCTCCATCTCCGGCGGCACGCTCACGCTCAGCGGCACCAACACGGTAATTCCGAATTACCTCGACGGCGCACTCACGAACGGCACTTACACCCTCATCAGCGGCGGCAGCGCCACCACCGGCAGCGCCGCGAACCTTGTGTGGAGCGGCCCCGCGAACACCCGCCAAACCATCGCCTTCAATACCTCCACACCCGGCACCGTTCTGCTCAACGTCTCCGGAGCGTTGCCCGCCTCGCTCGTTTGGACCGGCACGAACGGCAACAACTGGGATCTCGCCACTATCAATTGGCTGAACAGCGGCGCCGCCGACCGATTCTACAATGTCGACTCGGTGCTGTTCGACGACTCCTCCACCAACGGCAACGTGACCGTTGCCACCGTTGTGCAACCCGGCACGCTCGTCGTGAGCAACAACGCGCTCGCCTACACCTTCAGCGGCAGCTCAATTATCGGCGCGAGTTCGCTGATTAAAAACGGCTCCGGCACACTCGCCATCGGCAATAGTAATAATTTCGCCGGCGGCGCTTTCATCAACAACGGTGCCGTCGTTTTCACCAACGACCTCGCCAACGCGGGAGGCCTCGGTGCCAACATCACGCTCAATGGCGGCACGCTGACGATGTTTGACAATAGTGCGACCGCCAACACCGCGACCTGGAATTTAATCGTGCCCAACAGCGCGACCGGCACGCTCAATACCGATTCCCGCTCCGATCTCTTTGGCAGCGTCACCGGCGGCGGCACATTGAATTTCAATGTCACCTCCACCAACACCAGCCTTTACGGCGACTGGTCGCTATTCACCGGTAAAATCAATGTGACCGGCGGCGGCGAATTCCGCGTGCTTAATCTCGCCGGTTATCCGAGCGCGGCCATCGCTCTCTCGAACAATGTCACCGCCGATTTCCCGGGCACCGTCGATCCCAACGGAACCACGCTGGCCATTGGTGAATTATCCGGCGTCAGCTCTTCTAAACTACTGGGCGGCACCGCCACGAACGGCGAAGTCCTGACCTGGAGCATTGGCGGCAACAATACCGACGCCATCTTCGCCGGCACCGTCGGCGAGCAAAACACGAATGCCAACACCGCCATCCAAAAAGTCGGCACTGGCAATTGGACTCTCACCGGCAGCAATTCCTACAATGGCGGCACCCTCATCAGCGGCGGCTCCCTCGTCGTAAACAACACCTCCGGCAGCGGCACCGGCAATGGCGATGTCGAAATCGCCGCCAATTCAACCCTCGCCGGCACCGGCTCCATTGCCGGCTCCGTGATTGTGGATGCGAATGCCGCCTTCGCACCCGGCAATCCTGCTGGCACGCTGACCATCGGCACGGATCTGAATATTGATCCCGCCGCAAATCTCCAATTCACTCTCGGCGCGAGCAGTTCGTCCGCAAATGTCTCAGGCAATTTATCGCTCGCCGGAAATCTCTATCTCGCGGCTGGCCCCGGCTTCGGCCCCGGCGCCTACACGCTCTTCAATTATTCCGGCGCGCTCAATTTCAGCGGCCTCCCCATCGCCTCCGCACCCGCGGGATACAATTACGCGCTCAGCACCAACACGCTGGGCAAAGTCCAACTCATCGTCTCGCGCCCGCAATTCGACGTCGTCAATCTCACCGCCGGCCAACTTCTCATGCGCGGCTCCGGCGGCGTCACCAATGGCACTTACTATATCTTGGCTTCAACCAACCTCGCGCTGCCCACAGCGGCTTGGACGCGTATCGCCACAAACCAATTCGATTCCAACGGCGACTTCAATTTCACGAACACCATCAATTTGCTGACCCCGCGAGAATACTTCCTCCTCCAATTGCCCTGAGCGCCGGCAGACGCATCACTCCGTGCGCGCCGCAAAAGAGATGTAGCCGCCGACGTAAGGAGGCGGATCCAAAGCTCTCCCTGCTCCGTACCCTCCATGCCTCTGCTGACAGATTCTTTCGGGCATAACTTGACACTATCACCAGGACTGCGGCGTGATGCAGCAGCTTGTAGCGCAGGCTGGCAGCCTGCTGTTTCGCCGAATGGCATTCGGCGAGGCGCAACCATTGACGATGCGTTCGGAACAGGCCAACGCCTGCGGATTGCCAATCCGCGATGCAGCCGAGTCCCACTCGGCGCTACGGGAGCAGTGCCAGGTTGCGCCCGATTCTTCCTCTCACCAAAATTTGTGTTCGTCTTGTGCCCGCCAACCTTTTATCTTCCCACGAATTCATGAAACCGTTTTCAATCAAAGCTTTCGCCCTGCTCGCCGCTGTCGCCCTTGCTCACAATGCCTCCGCCGATGGAACCAACGCTGCTCCATTGAAGCTGGCCGCCATCTTCGGCGACAACATGGTCCTGCAGCAACAGCAAGCCGTGCCCGTCTGGGGCTGGAGCGAACCTTCCTCCAAAATCGTGGTCGAATTCGCCGGACAAACAAAATCCACCGTTGCCGATAAGGAAGGTCGTTGGTCGGTCAAACTCTCAAAATTACGATCCTCCTTTGAGCCGCAATCGTTGGTCGTCAAATCCGGCTTCGTCTCCCCGGAAGATCATAAGTTTGTTTGGTCTTCTTCCAAAACGTTCACCAACATCCTCGTCGGTGAAGTCTGGCTTTGCTCCGGCCAATCGAACATGGAAAAACCCATCGGCAACCAACCGGGCCAAAAACCCTGCTTCAACGCGCCCAAGGAACTTGCCGCCGCGAATTATCCCAACATTCGTCTGTTCAAAGTCGAAAAAACTCTTTCCGCCACGCCCTTGAATGACCTCCAAAAATTCGCCGCCTGGCGTGAGTGCAATTCCAATTCCCTTGAGTCCACAAAATTTTCCGCCGCCGGCTATTTCTTCGGCCGCGAGATTCACACCAACCTCAACGTCCCCATCGGCCTTGTCGAATCCTCCTGGGGCGGCACGAGCATTGAACCGTTGACTCCTCCCGTCGGTTTTGAGTCCATTACATCGCTGAATAAATACGATGTGGCTCCGACCGGCAGAATCGCCAACACCACCCCCATGGCCATCTACAATGCCATGATCGCGCCCATCGCCGGTTTCAGCATGCGCGGCGCGCTTTGGTATCAGGGTGAATCCAATTGCATGGGCACAAACGACGACGACTACCTGACCTATGAGGATAAAATGAAAGCGCTCGTCGGCGGCTGGCGCAAAATCTGGAGCGAAGGCAATTTTCCGTTCTACTTCGTCCAAATCGCGCCCTTCAAATATTACAATTCCAAAACCCGCCGCGTGTTGTCCCCCGAAACCTTGCCGGAATTCTGGACCATCCAATCCCGCGCCGCTCGCAGCATCAAGAACACCGGCATGGTCGTCACCACCGATCTCGTGAATGACCTCAACGACATTCATCCCCGCGACAAGCAGAGCGTCGGCCACCGCCTGGCTCTTCTCGCTCGAAGCAAAACCTACGGTGAGAAAAACGTCGTGGCCGAGGGCCCAACGTTCAAGCGCATGAAAATTGAAGGCAACAAAGCCATCCTGAAATTCGACCATGCCGACGGCGGCCTTAAAACCCCGAACGGCGCCCCGCCCACCTGGTTTACCATCGCGGGCGCCGAAGGAAAATTCGTCTCCGCCAATGCCACCATCGTCGGCGACACCGTGGAAGTTTCCGCGGACGCCATTATCAATCCCACTGTCGTCCGTTTCGCCTGGGACGAATCCGCGCAGCCTAATTTATACAATCAAGCCGGCCTGCCCGCCGAACCCTTCCAGACGGACAAGCCGAAACCAGAGTGACGCTTCGGCGTCACTTCGGCTCCGGCCCCTGCGAGACCTGCACAAAATCCTCGGGCCGAATCCAGCGCGCAAACGCCGCGCGCACATCATCCGCCTTCAAATCCAGATACCGATGCGCCGCGTGAATCGGTTCGTCCAGCGGCAGGTCCAATTCCGTCCGCGAAATCCATCCGTTCGCAATCTGGTCGAAGCTCGCCTCCGACAACGGGATCTTGCGCAACAATAAAACCTTCGCCTGCCGCAATTCCTCGTCCGTCACATTGTTCGTCCGCATCTCGCTCAAATCTCTCGCCACGATACTGCGCGCCTTGAACACGTTCGGCGGATCACACGCGTAAGCAATCTCGTAAACCCCGCGCGTCAGGCCGACCTGGAAATCCGACGACACAAAATAAACCAAGCCCGCATTCTTGCGCAGGTCGCGATAAAACCGCGTCGCATAAAACGCCCCGCCCAGCACGTGATTGCCGAGCTCCAGCGCGTAATAATCGTCGTTCGTCCGCGTCAATCCGAGCGTCTCCGCGAGCGTCACCTTGTTCTGCACGCGGCTGGCATCCGGCACGTTGAGAATTGCCGGCGCATTCGTTGGCGCGGGCGGGAACAGCGTATTCGGCTTCGGCCCCGACGCTTTCCAGCCACCAAAATATTTCATCGCCACCGCCGACGCATGTTCCGGCGTCACCTTCCCGATGATCACCAGCGTCGTCAGGTCCGGACGAAATGTCTGCTGGTAATAATTCCGCACATCCTGGATCGAAAGCCCCTTGATCGTCTCCGGCGTCGTCTCGCGATGAATCGGATCATTCGTCGGGAACAAACTCGTTTCCACCGCGCGCTCCGCCCGGTAACCCGGGCTCTCCAATTCACCCGCCACGCCGCCCGCCAGCTCCGGCTGGATCAATTCAAACGCCTTTTCCGGCAGCGCGGGCGAAAGCTCGTTGTCCGCCAGCAATTGCATCCCGCGATCAAAATCCGCCGTCAACACCTGGATTGAAAAATCCGCGCCCGCCGACTCCGTCGCGCCGATTTCATCCAGCGCCTTTTCATAGGCCAAACGGTTCAGGGATTTTGTGCCGAAAGAAAATAATTGATCCAATGCCTGGTCCACACCGTCCTTGCCCTTCGCCATTTCCACCTTCGGTCGGTTCTTCACCCGCCCGTAAACACACACCGTATCGCTCACCGCTTCCGGCTGAATGATCAGCTTCAAACCGTTCGGCAAATTCGTCACCGTCGGATTCACCGTCAGCTTCGGCACGTCCAAACGATTCACCGCCGCCGTCGCCCAATCCGGCAGCTTCACGCCCTTCGATTCGCCGGAGGCAAACGATTCCGCGCCGCCAAAACTTTTCGTCGAGACCGGTTTGCCCGAAGGTTGCGGTGTCAAAATCGCAGTCACCGCGTGGTCCATGTCCAACAATTGTTTCGCCACCCGATTCACATCCGCGACCGTCACCTTCCGAATCGCCTCCACATCGTCCTGCGGCGAATTCCGCCCCTCGATCGCCACCGCGCTCGACCACTCCATCGCGAGACCCGAAACCGAGTTCCGTTGAAATTCCGCGCTCGCTATTTCCCGCCGTTTCGCAGCCTCCACCAGATCGGGCGACAAACCATTCGTCGTCTTCGCCAAAAGAATCGCTCGCAATTGCGCCACCAAGTCCTCTCCATTCCCGCCCGCGGGATAAGCGGCCATCGCATACCCCAACCCCGACCTCGGCAGCGTCTCGTAGGAAAATTCCGCCATCAACGCCTTGCCCTCCGGCACCAGCCCGTAAATTTCCCCGCGCCGGCTGCTCAACACGTCCGCCAGCACCTGCGCCGCCGCAAAATCTGGACTGTCGAAACCCGGAAACCGAAACGTGATTGCCGCCATGCCGTACGGCAAATCCGTTTCAATGCTCAACTTGTCCGATTTCACCGGCTGAAAATTGTATTCGGGCCGCGCGGGAAGTTTGCCGGATGGAATACCCGCAAAAATCTCCTTCACCTTCGCCAGCGTTGGTTCCAGCGGCACATCACCCGCCACCACCAGAATCGCATTGTTCGGGCGATACCAGTCACTATGAAATTTCCGCAAATCCGCGCCGGTTGTTTTGTCGAACGATGGCCGCGTGCCCAACGCATCGTGTTCGTAGGGCGTCCCCTTGAACATCACTTGCAGGAGTTTCATGTAAAAAACGTATTCCGGATTCGATAAATCCTGCGCCACCTCCTGCTCAATCGCCCCGCGCTCCTTCTCCCACAACTTCTCGTCCTGCGCGAGGCCGCGCATCCGTTCCGCCTCCACATGCAAGGCCAAATCCAAATCCTCAGCGGGCGTCGTAAAAAAATATTGCGTCACCGCCTGTTGCGTGTCCGCGTTGAAATCGCCGCCCAACGCCGCCGACACATCAGCCAGTTGATCGCCGGAAAGGCCCGGGCTGCCGCGAAACATCATGTGCTCCAGCGCGTGCGCCGTGCCGGGAAATCCCTCTGGCGTTTCGTCCGAGCCCACGCGGTAATTGACTACCGTGGTCACCACGGGCGCGAGAGGATTGTGAACAATGATCACCTGCAACCCGTTCGTGAGCGTCGCGCGCAGAACATCAGGTTCCTTGGGAATTTCATTCGTCGCCGCGAATGCGCTGAGCGAAAGCAGCACGCCGAGGGCAAAGCCAAAACAAATTTTTGCCCGACAAAAAAACGTCACAACTGAAAAACGATTTCGATTCATAAGTAATGTACGATCCCCGGGGAAAAGTTACCCTCATCGCCGTCGTTGGCAAGCAGCGCTTTGCTTGTAGCCGCAAGGAAACGCGAGTAAATTCAGATTCCTATTAGTGGCGACCAGACGGTAACCCACGGCGTAAGTGGTGGGAATGGGACGGAAAGGAAAACGAGCCGCAGCGCGGCGAAAGAGCCTGGAGCAATTTTTCTTTCGCCCCACACATTCCGATCTTTCACTTCTATCCTCATCTTTTAAGTCTATCTCTCATCTTTTACGTCTGCCTCCCATCTTTCACGCCTGCCTCCCATCTTTTACGTCTGCCCCCTATCTTTTACGTCTGCCCCCGGCGGGAAAGACCAAATATCCTGGCATTGGGAATTCGCTACGGCGACGGAGAGATTGTCATTAATTTAAGACAAATTAAAAAAAAACAACTCCCCTATTTGAATCAGCGGCAAATAGGGGAGTTGAAATTTTATTCGGAAACAATTCGATGTCGAGCCAAAAATCCCCAAGTGTCAGCACATATTACGGACAGCAGAATTTTAGATTCATCAACCCTGTTCCCCCATCCACGCTTGACTCTCCGTTCCGATTTTCATTTCGTTTCCCGATGAAACGATTCTACCCCTACCTGGTTTCGGTCGCGGCTCTTGCTCCCGCCTTGATTGCAACCCGCAGCTTCGCCGCGGATTCCACACCCATCACCCCCACCAGCCACGTCGAACTCTTCAACGGCAAGGATTTCACTGGTTGGAGCTTTTTCATGCGCACGAATGCCGCGCCGGAAAATACGTGGACGGTCACCAACGGTCTCATTCACTGCACCGGCAAACCCAATGGCTTTGCCCGTACGGCGCAGGCTTACCGTGATTACAAAGTCACCGTCGAATGGCGATTTGTGAAGGCGCCGCCGCGCGCCGATAACACCGGCGTCATGGTCCACATGCAATTGCCCGACGCCGTCTGGCCCAGGACCATCGAGTGCCAGGGACAACACGACAAGCAAGGCGAGTTCTGGATGCAAGGCGGCGCGACCTGCAAAGGCCATGACACCAAGGAAACCCGCCACGTCACTTCCAGCGAACCTTCCAACGAAAAACCCGTCGGCGAATGGAACACCTTCGAAGCCGAGTGCAAAGGCGACAACGTCAAAGTTTATATCAATGGTAAACTCATGAACGAAGCCGCCGAGTGCAATGTCTCCTCCGGCTTCATCGGTCTCCAAAGCGAAGGCGCGGAAATTGAAGTCCGCAAGGTTGCCTTGGACCCGTTGAAGTCCTGAACGGTATGATCTTCTATTTGGTTCGCCACGCGCAAAGTCTGCCGAACAAATCGCAGTACTTTTCCGAGTGGCCGCTAAGCCCTGCCGGCATGCGCCAGGCTGAACAGTTGGCTGAATTACTGGCTCCACTCGGAATCACGTGGATTTTTTCCAGCCCCTTTGTTCGAAGCGTACAAACCGCTAAACCATTTGCTGACCGGCAGGGATTTCCGATCACGTTGATAGATGACCTGCGCGAACGCCTCATCACCAGCGTCGGGCCGCCTTCCGATGAGGTGTGGTGCAAGGGTTGGGAAGATTTCAATTTTTGCCCGCCCGGATGCGAGACGTCGCTTGCTGCCCAAACCAGAATGTGCCGGGCGATGAATGAAATTGCCAATCTAACCCAGGGCGTCACCGCGGTCTTCACCCACGGAAACGTCATCGGACTTTTCCTAAACACGCTTGCCGGCAGTTTCAGCCGAAAGGAAACCGAAGCCTTGACCAATCCGGACGTGTTGAAATTTGAGTATCGAAACGGCGTTTACACGTGGGATCGGAATTTTCAACTACCAGCCCTGAAAAATTTCGCGACCGCCCACGCACAAACACCGCGCGAACCGGAACCTTGCCAGGAAGTCTGAAATGGAAGTCTGCGGCTTCTACCAGCGCCGCCACTAATTCCGATTCCTTTCTAGAGCGGTTTAAAAAATACTGTAGCCATTTCGGAGCGAGGATTTTTGGTTTTTGGCGAGGCTTCGGCGAAGGAGCAGGTTTAAAAAACCCTGTGACTGAGCTGAAACGAAGCCAAAAACTAAAAAGACCGCTTCTTCAACATCTTTTCCCGAATGGCTACAGTATTT
>DASZPR010000625.1:0-4545 GCA_035550235.1 Verrucomicrobiia bacterium
GAAATGTCCCTGGAACTTTCGCTGCACGACCCCGTTTATGGCGACCTCGCCGTAAAATTTTACGAGCATTTCGTCTCCATCGCCTCCGCTATGTGTCGCTCGGGAAACGATCACGAATCCATGTGGGACGAACAGGACGGATTTTTTTATGATTTATTGCGCCTTCCGGATGGAAGCGCGGCGCGATTGAAACTTCGCTCGATGGTCGGCCTGCTGCCGCTCTGTGCCGTGACCGTTTACCCTTCGGAAATCGTGCAGCGATTGCCGGAGTTTGCCGCACGCGCCTCCTGGTTCAATCGCAACCGTCCGGACATGCTCGTCGACATCAATCCTCCCGGACGGCAAGGCATCAATGGGCGCTACATGCTTTCCATCCTCGACGAACGGAAATTGCGCCGCGTGCTCGCGTGTATGCTCGACCCGAATGAATTCCTGAGCGATTACGGATTGCGTTCGATGTCCCGCTATCATCTCGATCATCCGTACGTATTTCAGGTTGGTGGGCAGGAGTTCCGGGCGAGCTATCTGCCCGCTGAATCTGACTCGGGAATGTTTGGCGGAAATTCCAATTGGCGCGGCCCCATCTGGATGCCGATGAACGTGCTCGTCATCCGTGCGCTCCTGCAAATGTACAGCTATTACGGAAACGATTTCAAAGTGGAGTGCCCCACGCGCTCGGGAAACAAGATGACTCTCTTTGAGGTCGCGAACGAATTGACCGTGCGCCTGACTAAAATGTTTCTCCTGGATAAGAACGGCCGGCGACCGCTCCACGGGAACGCAGCCAAGTTTCAGAATGATCCGAACTGGAACGACCTTTTGTTGTTCTACGAATATTTTCATGGCGACACCGGCGCGGGATTGGGCGCCAGCCATCAAACGGGGTGGACGGGGTTGATCGCCGGGCTGATCCGGCTTTTCGGCACGGTCACGGCGGACGACATGTTGAAGCACGGGACGCTGGCCGCTGTGAACATCATGAAACCCGAGCCACGCCGGACGGAACAAAAAGAGGACGTGCATGCAACCATGCTGCACGACCCCGTCACGCAATCGATTGAAGAAACGATTTGTGATTCGTCGGAGGACAAGGACGAAAATTTTACGACCTGAATCGGCGGGACGACAAAGCGATCGGTTGGTGCACTTAAGTGCAATAGAACAGGAGGGTAATCGGATTGAGCTTAAGTGGTGCAGGTAAAAATGGAGTTTAATATGAATGGATCACCAAATCGGTTTACTCTGGCCGCGATGGCGTGTGTCGTCGCTGCTCTAGCGGCAGTTGCGCCGGCGGCAGCACAAACAAATTCACAAACGGAACCGCCGCGCGTCTTTCTCGCGCGGACCAATCACCTGAAGGCGACCGTGCTCGGCGTCGATTATCAAAATCGCGAGGTTGTTCTGCAAAGCACGAACGGACAACTGGGCCGTTTTGCGGTCAGCGATAAAATCAAAAACTTCCCTCAAATCCGTCAGGGCGACGAAGTAAACATCGAGTATTACGAATCGGTCGCTTACGCCGTGATGAAGCCCGGCGATTCGCTCTCGGCCACCAGCCGCAGCGACGCGGTCGCCACTCGTGAACCCGGGCAAAAACCCGGCGGCGCGACTGTGTCCATCGGCAGCACCACCGCAACCATCCAGGACATCGACCGGGAAAATCGCCAGGTAACGTTGAAAGGCGCGAACGGTGAAACCGTGAACGTTTATGTGGCCCCCAGCGTCGGAAACCTCCAGCGCATCAAGAAGGGTGATAAAGTTTCCGTGACCTACACGAAAGCGATTGCCGTTTCCGTGGAAAAACCCGGTGACAGCTCCAGCCAGACAAATGCCGCGCCGCAGTGAACCGTTTTTGGGCCCCGGCGCAAATCAGTTGAGAGAGACGCGGCTGGGCGAGAATGACGATTTCTCGCTAATCCTCGGCGGCCCATTATATCAATTATTTTGCCGGGCCCACCTTTGCGGAAAGTTTTTGGAATTGCTCCGCCGCCGTGTCCTCGTCATTTGCGGCGTGGCCTGGCTCCCGCTGTTGATATTTTGCATCCTTGAGGGAAACGCCTGGGGCAGCGGGACTAAGCTGCCGTTCCTCATGGACATTGAGCCTTACGCGCGATTCCTCATCGGAATGCCTTTGTTGGTCGTGGCCGAACTGGTGGTTCACGAGCGAATGCGGCCGGTGGTGCGCCAATTTATCGAACGAGGTTTGGTTCCTGAGAATGCACGCGAAAGATTTCATCAAGCCATCGCGTCCGCGATGCGTCTTCGCAATTCGGCGCGCGCGGAAATTGGTTTGATCGCGGTTGTTTATGTGCTCGGCATTTTTCTCGTATGGCGTGGCGATCCCGTCCTGGAGACCGGAAGCTGGCACGGCTCATTTTTTCGCGGCGAATTTCATCCCACGCTGGCAGGATGGTGGTTTCGCTGCGTGAGCCTGCCCTTGCTTCAATTTCTTCTGTTGCGCTGGTATTACCGGATTTTTATCTGGATTCGTTTTCTCTGGCAAATTTCGAAGCTGGATCTTCACCTGGTTGCCACTCATCCCGATCGTTCGGCCGGGCTCGGCTTTTTGACCCTCATCAGCTACGCCTTCACGCCATTATTATTTGCGCAGGGTGCGCTCGTTGCCGGCATCATCGCCGATCGTATTTTTTACGGCGGCGCGAAGCTCACTCAATTCAACGTGGAAATCGGCGCACTGGTGGTTGTGGCGGTTATAATGGTCGTTGGACCATTGCTGGTATTCGCTTCGCTGCTCGCTCGCGTCAAACGCATTGCGCTTCACGAGTACGGCGCCTTCGCACAGCGTTATGTGCACGAGTTTGATAAAAAATGGCTGCGCGGTGGAGCGCCACCGGACGAAAATGTTTTGGGCACCTCGGACATCCAATCCCTGGCCGATTTGGGCAACAGTTTTGAAGTCGTGAAGCAAATGAAAATGATTCCGTTCACCGCGCGAGCGCTTGTGAACCTGGTGATCGTGGCGCTGATACCAATCGCACCATTGGTTTTCACCGTGATTCCCGCCGACGAATTGCTGCAGCGGCTTCTGAAATTATTCTTTTGAGACTACGCGCGATGCAGCCAGGCTTGCGCTTTGGCCAGATCGGTTGGCGCAAAAAATTCGATGGGCATGCGGCGGATCCCTTTTCCAGCAAAGAGCAGGGCGAGGCTCTTCCATCTCTCTTCTCCGACAATTGCCATTTTGTCGATATACGGCTCCATCATGATCTGACCGGACAAATCGCCCCAATCTCCCTTGCCCCATCCCTCAAAATGTTCCGCCAGAACCAGCATGTGTTTTGTGCCGCTTTTTTGCAGAATTTCCGTCGCGTTTTTTTGCGCCTCGGCAAATTCAGTCTGGCCAAGTTTTCCAGAGATTTTAAAAACCAGGGTATCGCCCTGATCGTTTACGATTTCAGCGCTCATATTCAATAAGAGTTAATTAGTGTAATGCGTCTGGCTTTTGGGTTGATAAGGAACGGCGGCGCCGGCCACCGCCGAAATTTCGTACATCACTGTTTCGTTACTGTTGATTTTCGTGCGACGACCACCAAGGCCTGCCGGAGTCCCGCCGATGGTGACTTGCCTGGACATGACTGTGGTTTGGCCGGCCGCAGCCAGTGAAATTCCTATCGGAACAATTTCTTCGTTTTTCACCTCGCAAGTGATGAGCGCCGGCTGTTTAACGGCCCGATTCAGGAAGGTGATGCGAAGGTGATGTTGTCCCGGATCAAGAGCCAACCGTAGCAAATCGCCTTCGACTGGTTTGACATCGGAGAAGACAGTTCGGAAATGGGTATTTGAGCCGTGGCTTTCACTGACCTCCCAGCACAATTCGGCATCTGTCGGCGAATAAAGGTCGATGTAACCGGTATCTGGCCGCGGTTGGGGCGGATTAACATTCGTGCTGGCGCAACCGGAGGCGATTAAGCACCCCGTCGCGAGGAACCAGAAAATGTATTTCCGTTTTTGCATGCTGCTATTATTTGGATGTCGCGACAACGTCATTTGTAGAGGTCATCTCCCAACCACCGCCCAGCGCCCGATAAAGCTCCACCACGCTGAGCAGTTGGTCCCGGCGCGCCTGGGCGAGGAGCAATTCAGCGTCGAATAATTGCTGCTCGTTATAAAGAACTTCGAGATAGCTGACCACGCCGCCTTCGTAACGCACCGCCGCAAGTTCCGCCGCATCGCGATCCGCCTGGGTGAGTTCCTGCTGGCGTTGAAAAAATTCCTGGCTTCGCTGATACGCGATCAGCGCATCCGAAACTTCGCGGAATGCATTTTGAATCGTCTGCTGATAGCGCGCGACAGTCTCCTCGAACGTCGCTTTGGCGAGTTTTAGATTTCCCCGCAATCGCCCGCCCGTGAACAGCGGAAACGAAACGGAAGGCCCAAACTGCCACATGCGCGCCGGCCCGGTGAACAGATCGGACAAGGCCACGCTTTGATATCCGTAGGCGCCGGTCAAAGTGACCTGGGGATAAAACGCGGCTTTGGCCTGGCCGATACTGGCATTGGCCGCGACCAATTCCTCTTCCGCGG
>DASZPR010000626.1:0-2423 GCA_035550235.1 Verrucomicrobiia bacterium
CGCTCCGCGAACGAGCTGGCCGTTAAGGACCATTCCCGCGCCAATACCTTCGGATACCGTCACGGTCACAAGATTGCGAACGCTTTCTGAATGAGCGCCGCCCCAAATCTCAGCCAGCGCGCAGGCATTGGCGGCGTTTTCTAATTCCACTTCCAGACCGGTCGCCGCTTCGAGCGGGCCTTTGAGGTCAACGGATTTCCAGGCCAGGTTGGGCGCGAACACCAGCCGATTGGATTCCAGATCAACGCGTCCGGGCAGGGCCATGCCAATTCCTTCAAAGGCAAGGTGCGGGTGCGCACTCATCAGACGACGAATGCGCCGGGCCAGTTCCGCAATAAACTCCTCAGGATCGCTGCCGGTGCGCATGGAATCCTGCGCGAGACTTCGCATCTCCAGATCCGCGAGCATCATCGTGGTATTTTCCGGGCGCAAATCGACGCCGATAATTCCACCACGTTCGCCGTTGAGATGGAGAAATTTAGGCTTCCGGCCGCGCGGCAGGTTGCCAAATGCGCCCATTCTCACCCAGCGTTCCGCAATCAATTGCTGCGTGATGACGGAAACGGTGCTGCGCTGCAGGCGTGAATGACGGGAGAGTTCCGCGCGTGAAATGGGCTGATGCTTGCGAATGAGATTGAGCACAATTCGGCGGTTGATATCGCGAGCCGTCTTTACACTCGCCACTTGAAAGTTATCCAGATCGATCTTTCGTCTTACCGTGCTCACTTCGCGGATCGCGGCACTAAAGGGCATATTGTTGTTATACCAGACAAAATCTCAGCGGAAATAGGCGGAAACACCTAGGAAATTTGGTGGATGGGCGATTTCACCCCGGAAATTACCGTTGAACTGCTTTCGCAGCTCAGAGATACGACTTATTATCGAACGCAAACTTAAGCAGGCTGTGGCTCCCGTGAAGATTCAATTTGCGGCAAATGTTCAACCGATGGTTCTCGACCGTCTTATTGCTGATCTGCAGAAGGTCGGCAATTTCCTTGCTGGTGCGGTCTTCGGCGATGAGCTTCAGGATGCGCCGCTCCGCTGAGGTCAAGTCATCGATCTGCGGTTTGCTGAGCAGCAATTCCTGCACCCGTTCGCTGCGCCGTTGTCCCATCGTGGACATGGAAGAACTGATAAACAACTCTCCCTGGGACACTTTTTCCAGTGCCGCCACGATGTCTTCCGTCGCGTTGTCCTTGAGCACATAGGCTTTCACGCCCATGTCCATGGCGGCATTGAACATGTCCTCCTCGTTGTACATCGTCAAAAAAATGGTGGCGACGGAGAGATCGATTTTTCGAAGCGCGCGCATCATTTCGAGGCCGTTGAGCCGCGGCATGTCAATGTCCACGACCGCAATGTCAGGCTTCATGTCCACAATCATTCGCATGGCCGCCTCGCCATCGGATGCTTCACCAACGACGCGGAAATTGGGATTCTCCTCGATGATTTCACGCAAGCCTCGCCGAAACACCGGATGATCATCCACCACGAGTAATTTAACTTCTGGCATGGTTGAAAACGAGGATGGGGATTTCGATGCTCAAAGTTGTGCCATGACCGGGACGCGAATCAATCACGAATGTTCCACTTAGGATACGAACGCGCTCTTTGATGCCATTGAGACCGTGACCAACATCGTCAGAATCGGAGTGCTGCGCTGCCATGGCATCGAAACCGCAACCGTTATCCCGACTGGAAAGAGACACCGTCGACGCCAGTTTCTTCACGACCACCGCGGCTTCGCTGGCCTGGGAATGTTTCAGGATGTTGTTCACGGCTTCCTGCACGATGCGGTACACGTGGATTTCTGATTCCTTGTCGAACACGCCATCGATGTCATCCGTGTGACTGGCGAATAGAATCGGGCTGTTTTCGGCGGCGCGATTCACGGTAGCGCGAATCGTCTGGGTCAGCCCCAGCCGGTCCAATTGATAAGGTCGCAACGCGTATGTGATTTCGCGCACCTCAGCGATGGCTTCTGCGGCGCAATTGGAAATTTCACCAAGCCGCTGGCGCAAAACGGATTCTTCGGCCGGTTGCATGGCCAGATGCGCCTGGTTTTTTATCACCAGAAGATTTTGGCCCAGGCTGTCATGTAAATTGGCCGCGATGCGGTGGCGCTCGCTTTCCTGGCTTTCGAGAATCTGGCGCGACAGCGTCAGGTGACGCTCGAGCCGGCGGCGGAGCAAATGAATTCGCAACAGTGAAATCGCCACCACCAGCAACAGCACGCTGACCAAGACCGCAGTATATTTCCAACTCCACCACGGAGGCCCACTCAACAAAACCACATCCGCCGGACTACGCAGCCAGATTTTCAAAGCGCCAGTGGAAGGACTTTCGGCCGCCGCGCCGCGCGAAGCCGAGCCCGGCACCTGCGCGAAATCACATACGCCGCTCAGTCGGAGCCGGCTGCCCGG
>DASZPR010000627.1:0-2080 GCA_035550235.1 Verrucomicrobiia bacterium
CGTTCGTGGTCCTCGGCGAAGGGATTTATCTGATCTGCAACAACACCAAGGCGTCCATGGAAGACATCACGCGCGATCCGCGCTGGCTCAATGCGCAGGTGCCCTTTGCGGAATTAAGCGAAGCCATTCGCCCGGATCCGCTGGAGGTTTCCAGCGATCATACGAAGTTTTTTAAAAGGGTGGCGCTGAATTAAAGTGTTTCCAGTTAAAACCGTCACCGCCGACGTAAGGCGAATGTCGTTTTGCTGATCCGCTTTCCTTGCATCGGCAGGTGCATAAAGCATGGGCCTCGTTGACGTGGGTATTCAATGGTGCAAATTTTGGTAGACGAACACACCGTACGCGATCACGAGTGCAATGCCGATCCAGCGGGGCAATTGGCCGAAAACTAGCACGCAGAACATATGCACCAGCGTTGCGCCGAGCAGAATGTACATCCCTGTTTGAAAAGAGGCCGGAACTTGAAAAGTTTGATAAAGGGCGAAAACGCCCACGCATAGCGGGATGCAAATGTGCCCGTCGCCGACTTGCGAGGTGTAAACGATTTCCGGATTTCCCCGCCAGCCATAGTAAATGGCGAGCAATCCGTTCGGCAAAGCGCATAACAGGCCACTGAGAAGTCCCAAATTACTTTTGCTCAACAGTCCGCTGCTTCGGTGCCCCAGCCAGGTATTCAGCCAGTCGATGCTCAAGTATTGCAGATAAGCGGCAGCAACCAGCGCGGCCAAATACAGTAGAAGTGTCCAATCCAGCGATTTGTTCTTCTGCACGTTGCTTTTGAGCACATCGTAGACATGGAACAGTTGCCAGAACAGAAACATGCCCACCAGCACGAGGCCGTCGCCGAAATCCAATTTGCCATCGCGCGCCAAAGCCCAAACCGCGCCGGTGAAAAATAGAACAGCCGCAAGCGTGAGCAGCAGAGAGAGGCGATTGATTTCGTGCACGCGTTGGTTATCGCGCTTTTTCTTTTTGCCCTTCGCCGAGTTTTGCGGCAGGACGTTCATGGTCCAGAAAATCGCGGGCAGCCCGATCAGCAACGTCATGTTGGTGACATTGTTAACGATCGAATTGGTCATGACCTCACTGCCGGGACCGCCACTGCGTCCCACCACGAAAGCCACGAGCAGGTTGCCAATGCCGGTGCAATAAGGCGTGATGAGCGTGCCTAAAACGGTGCCTTCGAGACCGCCCGCGTTCATCATTTCCAGCGCCCAAATCATGAGGAGCGAGGTTGCGATGAACAACACCACGAATAACAAAGGCGACCAGGCGCCCTGACCTTCAATCCATGTAACCAGCGAATTCAAGGCGAGCAGTTAACCAAGCGGGCAGGGGATTTCAACAACCATCCTCCAATCTGCTATCTAGTCCCCGGTTCCTTTTTTGAACTGCTCAGCGGCCATGAACCTCGTGGGAGGTGCGGCTTTTATCGTAGGACAGGCATCTTGCCTGTCTCCATATTCTCCCTGGTTGCGCGAAAAAGTTAGCGAACGGCAAGCTGTCCGTTCCACGTTTCCGGCACGCCTTCTCCGATCCCTCTCGGGAATTTATTTTCGGTGGTTGAAATGCAACGACTGTTTTAGGGGAGCACCCGCGTCTCGCCGAAAAGCTTAATCACATGCCTCCATCTTCATTTCAGTTGAGCCCTCGAAGCGAGCCGTCAGTTAGACGAGATCTCTTGTTTGGCCGGCAGGGTGAAATAAAACGAAGCACCGGATCCAAGTTCGCTGCGAGCCCAGACTTTTCCACCGTGGCTTTGCACAATGTGTTTCACGATGGACAGCCCCAGGCCAGTGCCGCCTTGTTCGCGGGAACGGGCTTTGTCCACGCGGTAAAATCGCTCAAACACGCGCTCCAAAGCCTCCGCCGGAATGCCCGGACCGTCGTCTTTCACGCAAAGTTCAATAGCATTGCCATTTAGCAGATGGCCGCTCACACCCACGTGACCGCCCGCGCGACCATATTTGATGGCGTTGCCGATGAGATTGCTCAGCACCTGTTGCAACCGATCGGAATCAGCGCGCGCGGTCAATTCCGGCACGTCGTTTTTCAGTTCCACACGACGCGACTGCGCCTG
>DASZPR010000628.1:0-2685 GCA_035550235.1 Verrucomicrobiia bacterium
CGTTTTACGTTTCAATCTGACTATGCCAATCAAATTAATTTCAACCGATTTCGACGGGACGCTGTTTGCGGAGTTTGAAAATCCGCCGATTCCTGTGCAATTGCAGGAACTCATCGGCGATTTGCAAGCGCGCGGGGCGAAGTGGGTGATCAATACGGGACGCGATATGTCCGGTTTGATGGAAGCACTGGCGCGCGCGAAGATTTCCGTGGAGCCGGATTACCTGGTACTGGTGGAGCGGGAGATTCATTGCCATGACGGGGTGCGGTTTGTGGGGCTCGAGGAATGGAATGCCGAGTGCACGCGGTCGCACCAGCAATTGTTCACGCGCATTCTTCCCGATCTGCCGCGGATTACGGATTGGATCAACGCGCGGTTTCACGCGACGGTTTATGAGGATCCGTTTTCGCCGTTCTGCCTGATTGCGGGCAATAAGGCGGATGCGGAGACGATCAATAAATACCTAGAGGAGTATTGCCGGGGGATTCCGGATTTGACGGTGGTGCGGAATGACGTTTATTCGCGATTCAGCCATGCGGCTTATAATAAGGGCGCGGCACTGGCGGAACTGACCCGGCGGTTGGGACTGAAGGCGGAGCAGGTTTTTGCGGCGGGGGATCATTGGAACGATGTGCCGATGCTTTCGCGGCAATATGCGCATTGGCTGGGGAGCCCTTCGAACGCGATTGAGCCGGTCAAAACGCTGGTTCGCGGGCAAGGTGGACATGTGAGTGAGCTGCATTGCGGATTCGGCGTGGCAGAAGCATTGCAAATCGCGTTGGAACGGGCCGCCCGGTAACAATGGGGGGTGATAATGCCGGGTGCCGGAATAATGCGGCCTAATGGACAAATTTTGCCGCGCGGAAGACAAGGGGTAAATTTGTTGTAAATAGCTAATTTATAACAAGATATAATTATATATTAGAAATTGACACAGTATGCAACGATGATAGTGTGTCAAGGCGACGGTAACTTTGCCGATAGTTCCTCAGCGGCATATTTTCCATTGCGAAAAATTTTAAACGATACAGGCACCATTTTTCATGAGCGATTCAACCACGGCTGCTCCATCTACGGGCGGCACCCCCAAAGTCTCCAAAGTATCCGAGGCGGTCATCCGCATTGCGGGTAATTCACAGGACGGTATCCAGGCCATCGGCGGTTTCCTGGCTCGGCTCGCGGGCCGCAGCGAACAGGAAGTCATGACGTTCATGACGATTCCGGCCACGATTTCCGGCGGTCCTTCCATTTTCCAGGTTCGCATCGGCTCGGGCGAAGTCCTGAGCGCCGGTGATGAAGCGGATGTGTTGCTGGCGTTTTACCAGCACTCATACGAGGGCCACATCGGCTCGCTAAAAAAGAACGGCATCGTGCTTTATGATTCGGACCACGTGGAACCGAAGCCGGAATGGAAGGCCGACTATCATCACGTCGGTATCCCGATTTCGACGCTGACGGTCGAGGCCATTGGCGGCACGGCGAAGGACAAGGGTAAAAACATTTTCACGCTCGGCCTGGTGGCGCGCATGTTCGACCTGAATGTGCCGAAGCTCGAACGGCTGATCAATGAGCGCTTCGGCGGCAAGGACGAAAGCATCGCGAAAAATGCGTTGCTCGCGTTCCACGCCGGCTATGCCTACACGCTGGGCAGCATCGTGGATACTTTCAAGTTCGTTGACAGTGAGAAGAAGGATCGTCACCAGGTAGTGATGAACGGCAATGAAGCGATGGCGTTCGGAGTCATCGCCGCCGGGGTTCGTTTTGGCGCCGGTTACCCGATCACGCCGTGGTCGGACATCATGGAAACGCTGCGGCGCGAATTGCCCAAATACGGCGGGACGTTCATGCAGACCGAGGACGAAATCGCGGCGATCTCGATGGCGATTGGCGCGAGCTATGCCGGGCGCGTGGCGGTGACGGGCTCCAGCGGCCCGGGCATCGCGCTGAAGGCGGAAGCGGCCGGTTGGGCGGGCATGGCGGAGATTCCGCTGGTGGTCATCGATATTCAACGCGGCGGTCCTTCGACGGGCATGCCGACGAGCGTCGAGCAATCGGATTTGAACATCGCCTGCTACGGCAGCCACGGTGATTCCCCGCGCGTGGTGCTCGCGCCGGCGAATGTGGAAGATTGTTTTTACACCGCAATTGAAGCGGTGAATATCGCGCGCAAATACAATGTGCCGGTTTACATTTTGAGCGACCAGGCGATTGCGACGCGCATCGAGGCGTTTCCCGAACCTGATTTGCAGAAGGTTTGCCAGGATATCAGCCCGGATTTGACGCCGGTGGCGGATTACAAGCCTTACGATTTGTCCACGCCGGACAGCACGGTGAAACGAGTGGTGCCCGGCACGCGCATCATGAGCGGCAAATATCCGATCGCGACCGGTCTCGAACACGACGAATTGGGTCACCCGAGCGGCTCGCCAAAGATGCACATGCAAATGTCGGCCAAGCGCCGCAAGAAAATGCAGGCGCTCGGTGCGACGTTGCCATTGCCGAAAATTCACGGCCCGAGTGAAGGCCAGGTGCTGCTGGTCGGCTGGGGCTCGACGGAAGGTCCGATTCGCGAAGCAGTGGATCGCGCTCGCGCGGCGGGCGACAGTGTGTCGTCGATTCATTTGCGCCACATCAGTCCGTTGCCGAACGGTTTGGAAAATATTTTCTCCGGCTTCCGCCACATCC
>DASZPR010000629.1:0-3911 GCA_035550235.1 Verrucomicrobiia bacterium
GGAGCAAAATGAACATGGCTTTCGTTCACGTCCGGCCCGAGGACTTCGATGCCGAAAGCACGCGCTTCGTTGATGTATTGGCTCAACTTAGCGGTGTCTCCCATGTCGTTCGTCATCATGGCGCAGAAGAATTCGACCGGGTAATTGGCTTTGAGATAGGCCGTCTGATACGCGACGATGGCGTAAGCCGCTGCGTGCGACTTGTTGAAACCGTAACCCGCGAATTTTTCCAGCAAATCGAAGATTTGGTTGGCCTTGGATTCGGGAATGTGATTCTTCTCCTTGCAGCCCTTCACGAAAATGGCGCGTTGCTTCACCATTTCCTCAACCTTTTTCTTACCCATCGCGCGGCGCAGCAAATCCGCGCCGCCGAGCGTAAAACCGGCCAGCACCTGCGCGGCCTGCATGACCTGCTCCTGGTAAATCAAAATGCCGTAGGTTTCGCGTGCAATCGGTTCGAGCAAGGGATGCTCATACTCGATTTTCACCTCACCATGGCGGCGCTTGATGAATTCCGGGATAAGATCCATCGGACCCGGGCGATACAACGCCACCAGCGCCGTGATATGCTCAACGGAACTAATCTGAAATTTGCGGCACAAATCGCGCATGCCGCCAGATTCCAATTGGAAGATGCCGAGCGTATTCGCTTTGTTCAGCAAATCGTAGGTCTTGGCATCGTCTAGCGGTAAATTGTCGATATCGATGTCAACGCCGCGGGTGCGTTTAACCATTTCGCAGGTATTGCGAATGACGGTCAGTGTTTTCAGCCCAAGGAAGTCCATTTTCAACAAACCCAAATCGCCGACGGGGTTCATTGGATATTGCGTGACAATGGTTCCCTCCTCGTCCTGCTTGAGCGGGAGGAGATTGACGAGCGGTTGATCGCCAATGACGACACCGGCCGCATGAACACCAGCATTGCGCGCGAGGTCTTCCAGGATAAACGCGGTGTCGATGAGTTCGCGCGTGACTTCCTCGGTATCGTAGGCCTCCTTCAACTCAGGTGATTGCTTGAGGGCCTTGGTCAAATCCATCTTCAAGTCCGCCGGGACCATTTTGGCGAGGCGGTCACAATCGGCGTAGCCGAGACCCATGACGCGGCCGACATCGCGCACAACGGATTTTGCGCCCATGGTGCCGAAGGTGATGATTTGCGCGACCGCATCGCGACCGTATTTGGCGCGGACATATTCTATCACGTCCGCGCGGCGGTCGTCGGCGAAATCGATGTCGATATCAGGCGGATTGACGCGTTCGGGATTAAGAAAGCGCTCGAACAGCAGGCCGTAACGGATCGGATCAACGTTCGCGATGTCGAGCAGGTAAGTGACAATGGAACCTGCAGCAGAACCACGAGCCACGCACGCCACGCCCATTTCGCGGCCTTTGCGAACGAAATCGCCGACAATGAGGAAGTAGGAAATGAAACCGGTTTTCTCAATGACCTTCAGCTCCATTTGCAACCGGTCGATGACGGTTTTGATGGCGGCTGCGACGGCTGGGTCGTTTAGTGTAGGATGGGCATCTTGCCCGTCTCCTTTTTTTTCTTCGGAAGAAGTTGGAGACAGGCTGGAAGCCGGTCCTACGTTATAAGTAGGCAACCGCCTCGGGTCCTCAATCCCTTCAACAATAAATTCCTGGCCTTCGGCGCGGGCGCGCAGGGTGTAGCGGCGGAACAATCCCTCCGCCAGCAATTGGCGCAGGTAACCTTCGCGCGTGAAATGTTCCGGCGGATGAAACACCGGGTAATGCAACTTGCCGAACTCGATCTCAAGATTGCATTTGTCCGCGACCTCCCGGGTATTCAACACCGCTTCTGGCACTTCCGCGAAACGGGCTTTCATTTCCTCGGCGGAGCGCAGGTAAAACTGTTCCGCGGCATAGCCCGCGCCCATGCGCTTGGGATTGCTCAATAAATCCTGCGTGCCGATGCACACGAGACAATCGTGCGCGTGCGAATGGCTTTTCTCGACGTAATGGACGTCGTTGGTCGCCACCAGTTTCAGGTCGAATTCCTTGGCAAAAGCGATCAACTGCCGGTTGACCTTCGCCTGTTCCGGCAGGCCGTGATTTTGCAATTCGAGGAAGAAATTTTCCGCGCCGAGTGTTTGCTTAAACCAATCCACCGCATCGCGGGCCTTTTGGATTTGATCCTTCGAGATCAAATCGGGAATTTCACTGGCCAGACAGCCGGACATGGCGATCAAACCTTTGCTGTGCGCAGCGAGGATTTCCTTGTCGATGCGCGGCTTGTAATAATAGCCCTCCAGATGGGCGGCGGTGGTGAGTTTGATGAGATTTTTATAGCCTTCCTCATCCTTGGCGAGCAGTCCCAGGTGATGATAGAGGTCGCGCGTGCTGCTGCCTTGTTTCTTTTCCAGTCGCGAGCCGGGCGCGACGTACATTTCGCAGCCGATGATCGGTTTAATGCCCTTCTCGCGCGCGGCTTTGTAAAAATCGATCACGCCGAACATGGCCCCGTGATCCGTGATGGCGAGCGCGGGAAATTTTAGCGCATGGGCTCGGTCCATCAGGCGATCAAGCCGGCACGCCCCATCGAGCAGTGAATACTCGGTGTGGAGGTGCAAATGAACAAAGTCCGCGTGCGACATGGAGACAAATTACCCCCCAGAGTAGAGGTCGCGCAAGGAAGGGTTGCTCCCAATCAATTCACAGGGCCAATTTTTCGAATCCGTAGCAAAGTTTTCCAGATGAATGGACCGATAACCTGTTAATCCGGATTCTGCTGCATCCAATTGGTCATGTGCTGGCCCCAGGAATTCCAATCGCTGCCGTAATCCTCGCCGAGATACAATTCGAGCAGGTCCTTGGCTTCATCGTGCTTGGCATGGTTCGGGTCGCTGGCTACGGCTAGCAGCTCCGGCAATTTCAGATTGTTCGGGCGATTCAGGACGTCGGCCAGGAGTTCATCGAGGACGCCTTCGGGGAGTTTGTCGTTTTTCAACATTTCACCAAGTGGCGCGTATTCGTCATCGTCGACAAGGTTCGAAAGATGCTGAGCGGCTTCCTCCTGGCCGTCGGGCGGCAGCTTGGGAAAGAGGGCGTACAATTTCGCCACTTTGTTAGTGTCCGGGTCATCGGAGCCGACGATATCATCGATTTTTTCCTCCCAGTCGTTCGTGCTGGCAGCATTGGTTGCAGCCACGAGGTTGTCGGGCTGAACGGTCGGGATTCTGGGAACTGAGAGAACGGAATTTGTGATTTCCGGTGTCGCAGCCTGCGGCGGCGGGGTGAAATGAGTTGGTGGCTGGGCCGGTTGAGGGGCGGAGTTGTCGGCGATTGTGGTAGCTGCTGGCGGCACATGCGAGGGCGCGCGCCCGGCGAGCAGGCCCACGCCTACGCCCACGCCGATGACGACCACCAGCACGACTACCCCGATTAACAGTTTCGAACGCATAAACTCACTTAATATGTGTTCAATTTTCCGCGCTAAGCAACTCGAATTCGGACCTGGGAGCGCCGGCGTCTCGCCAATAAGTCTTTGAATAGGCGCTGGGCCGGTTAGACCACAGCAGTTCCAGCAAACAGCGGCTCGCGAGGACGCTCGCCCCGCTCATCGACATTGCGCTAAGCCTGAAATTGAATGTCATACAATCCCTTGTAAACGCCGCCTTGCTGAATAAGTTCCGCGTGCGTGCCCTTTTCAATAATGTGACCTTCGTTCATTACAACGATAACGTCAGCCTTTTGAATGGTGGAAAGCCGGTGGGCGATGCAAATCGTCGTACGGCCAATCATCAATTTTTCCAATTGCTCCTGCACGGCGCGTTCGGATTCGGTATCGAGGGCGTTGGTGGCTTCGTCGAGGATCAGGATGGGTGCGTCTTTTAGTATGGCGCGCGCGATGGAGAGGCGCTGGCGCTGGCCGCCGGAAAGCATGAAACCTT
>DASZPR010000630.1:0-4514 GCA_035550235.1 Verrucomicrobiia bacterium
ATCCGCCAGGGAAATTTCTTGATCGATCCGAAGGGCCATTTCACCTACGAAGTCGCTGCGGCTTGCGGCGGTATTCGCAGCTTGATTATGACCGGCATGATCGCGATTGTTTTTGGGTTTGTGGTTTTTAAGACCATGTGGAAACGAATCCTTCTGATACTGCTGGCGCCTCCGCTGGCGGTGGCCGGCAACGCTCTCCGGCTATTGATAGTGATTATTGCCGCAAAAATGGGCGGTCAGGATTGGGGGAATTATGTGCATGACAATTCCATCCTCAGCCTGTTGCCTTACGTGCCGGCGTTGCTGACGCTCTTTTGGCTCGGTGGTTTGTTGGAAAAGAAAGAATTGCCCATCCCGACCGCGGAGGTGCCTGCATGAACCGCCGCAAGCTCACCTTGGCCATCGTCGCCGTCGTGATGATCGCAGGCGCGGCCTTGTTGCTCGCGGTCGTCCCGCAAAAACTCGGCCGGCCCGGCGTGAGAGCCGCTCAGGTTCCGGACAGCCCGCGCATGCGAATTGATTTACCGGAAACCATCCTGGGCTTTTCATCCACCAACCAGGAACCCGATGCCGGCTCAATCGCGATGTTGCCCGCCGACACCAGCTTTGGCGCGCGGGTTTATTTCAAACGCGGCGAGCTGCCGTTTGTGGCGAGCGTCGTGTTGATGGGCACCGACCGCACCAGTATTCATAAAGCCGAATATTGTCTGCAAGGGCAGGGCCTGCACATCGACCAGATTTCCCAGGACACCGTGCACATGACCCTGCCCCGGCCTTATGATCTTCCCGTCATCAAAATCCTGGCCAGTGACACGCACGTGATCGAGGGCAGGGAGGTGACCCGGAAGTGTGTTTATGTTTACTGGTATGTAACGGACGGCGCATTGAGCAATGACCGTTCCGGCGTGGGGCGGATGTGGGCCATGACCAAAAAGTTGCTCTTCACCGGCGTGCTTCAGCGCTGGGCTTATGTCAGGTTTTACACTTTTTGCGAACCCGGGCAGGAAGACGCCACCTATGAATCCATCAAGCATTACATCAGTGTGGCGGTCCCCCAGTTTCAAACCACTCCTGGTCCGGCAGATACCACCGTGGCGTCCAAAAATAACTGAATGGTCGCGGAGAGTAATTCGCAGAAGATTGCGTTTCATGAATCTTTTTGTTAGAACGTGCCAGAGAAATAGCGACGAGGGCATTGCCCGCAAAGCGGCGACGCCATTCTTTCTTGTTCGGTCAGGTTTTGGTAGCTTGTTCACGCTGACGTTATGCTGCGTCGAGATCGCCAGTTAAAAATTCAAGTATTCCAATTGGTCGATGCGTGTCTTTTCGCATTGAGCTTTTGGCTGGCGTACAAGCTGCGCGAGGACCCGCGGATGATTTACCATTTCCGCCTGGACCCGTTCGGCAACGATCCGAAACTTTCCTTCGAAAAACTCGTTTGGATTTATCCCGTATTGGTTTTTATCTCGCCGCTGGTGCTGGAAGGGCAGGGATTTTATTCCCGCTCCATTCTTTCCTCGCGCCGGGTGAAATACTGGCAGCTCTTCAAGAGTTGTTTCATCATGGTGCTCGCGCTGGTTCTCGCCATGTTTTTCAGCAAGGTCCTCGTCGTGGCCATTGCCCGATGGATCCCGCTTTGGTTTGGCGCCATCAGCTTTGTTCTCGTGGTGTTGCGGGAGGAAATTGTGAGCTTTTTGGCCTCCAGCAAAATGGCCGGGAGCCGGGACCGGCGGCATTTCGTTTTGATCGGCAGCAACGAGGAAACCGTCAGGATGCGCCAGGAAATCAAAGCGCGGCCGGAGGAGAATATTGAAGTCGTCGCCGCGTTGAATCTCAGTGATACGACCATCCCCCAGTTGGTCGAATTGCTCCACGAATATTCCGTCAATGGTGTCATTCTCAGCGCCAAGCACGCTTATTTCGAGCACGTCGAGCAGGCCATCCGCGCCTGTGAATTGGAAGGCGTGGAAGCGTGGCTCATTGCCGATTTTTTCAAAACCCAGATCTCCCGCACGAGCTTCGACGACTTTTATGGCCAGCCGGTCATGGTGTTCCGGACCACACCCGATAACTCCTGGCAGAGCGCCTTGAAGCGCCCCGTGGATATCGTTGGCTCGATCATTGTTCTCGTCGTGCTTTCGCCAGTTTATTTGATCGTTGCATTGCTGATTAAATTGACCTCGCCCGGCCCGATTTTGTTCCGCCAACAACGCTCCGGGCTCAATGGCCGGCCATTCACCATTTACAAATTCCGAACCATGGCCATCGACGCGGAGGCGCGCAAAAAAGAACTGGCCAGCCTTAACGAAATGCGCGGTCCGGTCTTCAAGGTTACCAACGACCCGCGTATTACGCCCATCGGCAGAGTCCTCCGCCGGTACAGCATTGATGAATTTCCGCAGTTCTTCAATGTGCTGCGTGGCGAAATGAGCCTCGTTGGTCCGCGGCCCTTGCCGGTGGATGAAGTGAAACGCTTCGATGATTTTTCCCATCGCCGCCGCCTCAGCGTGAAACCCGGCCTCACCTGCCTGTGGCAGGTCAGTGGCCGCAACAATGTTGTCGACTTCAAAGACTGGGTCCGGCTGGATCTCGAATACATCGACAACTGGTCGCTCTGGCTCGACCTGAAAATCCTCTGGCGCACCGTGCCCGTCGTGCTTGGCGGTGTTGGGGCGAAATGACTTGGCCGCCGCGTCGCGGGCGGTTCGTTTCGCAATGGTAACTGTTTTACCTCCGTTAAAGATTGCAAAACCCACCCTGTGTCCTTTAACCATGGAGCCCGCGTTACTTATTGATTTGCCGATATGAAACAAAAACAGCCTATCTCTGTCGTTACCGGCGCGGCCGGATTTCTTGCCTCGCATCTCACGGACCTGCTTCTCGCCCGCGGACACAAAGTCATCGGCATCGATAATTTCGTCACCGGCTCGGTGGACAACATCGCGCACCTGGGCGGGAACCCGAATTTCAAATTCATCCAGCAGGATGTCACCGAGTTTTTGTTTCTCGATAGCCCGGTGAATTACGTCTGGCATTTCGCCTCGCCAGCCAGCCCCATTGATTATTTGGAATTGCCGATTCAAACGCTCAAGGTCGGCTCGCTTGGCACGCACAAGGCGCTTGGCCTTGCGATGAACAAAAAGGCGCGCTTTCTCATCGCGTCCACTTCGGAGATTTACGGCGATCCGCTGGTCCATCCGCAGCCGGAGGAATACTGGGGCAACGTGAACACCATCGGCCCGCGCGGCTGTTACGATGAAGCCAAGCGCTTCGCCGAAGCCATGACTATGGCGTATCATCGCGAACACAAAGTGGAGACGCGCATTGTGCGCATTTTCAATACCTACGGCCCGCGCATGCGGCTCAACGACGGCCGCGTGGTTCCGGCGTTCGTGAGCCAGGCATTGAAGAACAAACCGGTGACGGTCTTCGGCAAGGGCCTGCAGACCCGTAGTTTTTGTTACGTGTCGGATTTGATTGAAGGCATCTATCGCCTCATGATGAGCGATTACGATTTGCCGGTGAACATCGGGAATCCGGCCGAAATGACCATGCTGGAGTTTGCCGAACAAATCATTCGCGCCACCGGTTCCAAAAGCAAAATCATCTTCAAACCCTTGCCGCAGGACGATCCGAAGCAACGGAAGCCGGACATCACCAAGGCGAAAAAGATTTTGAAGTGGGAACCGCGCGTCCCGCTCTCGCAAGGTTTGGTGAAGACGATCGAATATTTTCGGGGCAAAATTTGAGGGAGCTCCGCGGTCGCGACCTGCCCCCACCCCCATGCTGTTAGGTCCGAAAAGGTCCGATAGGCTCCGAATTGGGCGCGACTGGGCTACGACTGATGCACGACTGGAATCGAACGGAGGAAGGTTTCGCAAAGTCGGATGTAGAAGGCATAGCAGGGGAGCGGTTTGATGCTTTTTGGAGAAAAATAATACGTACGGGCCGGGTCGGAGACCGTTTCCGCAAAACTGTTTTGTCCCTGTTTCCATTTGTTCCTACCCGCTCCTTTTGCTTTCTGCTTTATAACATGGATGTCAAATATCTCGTCTTTTATACTTGGTCGGGAGGAGGGGGGGGGCTCGTGAAAGTCAGGGCCTTGCCCGCGAATTGCGAGTGGAGCGCGAAGGGCAGTTCAATAAGTTTTCGGTAGTATCCATTGGCCATGGGCGCAGGAATACAAAAATAAAGTTCCGCTTCCAATTGTTGCTTGCTTTTTTACGTTGCCTGTGCAGGATACATCGCTGTCACACCCCGGGTAAAATGTTGGCGAGATCTCTATTCAAAAAATGCAGCCGTCCTTTCCTGCGAGGATACGATTTGTTTGTTTCTTCCAGTGCGCCATACAGTTCAGGCGGGATAAGCGCAGCAACTTGGTTTGGAGTTATGGTCGTGATCTAATTCTATTAAATAAGATGCAGCGCGATTGAAATTATCTGACTTAGAAACCTCCATGTTAAAAAATTTCTTTATATACGGTGCCGGCCCTTTGTTTACTGGTTTAATTTTCT
>DASZPR010000631.1:0-5916 GCA_035550235.1 Verrucomicrobiia bacterium
GCGATCATCTTCGAGAATCTGGCCGATAATGCCCGCCGGCAAACCTTGTTTGGCAGTGATGCGGGAGAATTTTCCATCCTTGAATCGCAAGAGTCCGCCGCGAAAAGTTCCGGCCCAGAGGGTGCCATTGGTATCGGCGTAGAGTGAATAGATGGGCTGCCCGGCCAATTCGTCTTTCGGGCGAAAGGCCTCCAGTTTTTCTTGTGAGAGACGGAAGATGGAACCGTCGTCCGCGCCGGCCCAGATGGAGCCGTCGGGCGTTTCGGCCAGCGCGCGCATGGCCGGCAAAACGCCATTGGTGCCGGTATAGACACTCTGCCGATCGTTGCCGGCCCACCAGGCAAGGCCGGCTTTGAGGCCCATCCACATTCGGCCCTGGCGGTCGAGCAGAATGGATTTGATGCCGTGCACATCCCACGAAACTTTCTGAACGCGACCGTCCAGATATTGATACAGGTCTTCGCCTTCGGATGCGCTCAGCCAGGCGCCGCCGTCGGGACGCGGGGCGATGGAAAAAACAAAATTCGCGGAGTCGTAAAAGCCGGCGGGGTAATGGACAATTTCGCCGTTTTGCCAGGTGCACAAACCACCTCCCGCGGTGCCGATGAGGACCGAGCCGTTCGTGCCGCTGCAAACGGACAACGCAATGCGCGACGGCAAACCTTCCGCCGCGCCGATGACATGGAATTTCCGGTCGCGCAGGCGGGCCAGTCCGCCGTGATCGACCCCCACCCAGATGCCGCCATCGCTGCTCTGGAACCACGCGCCGACGCGGTCGCCGGGCAGATTATTTTGGGTGGTGATGCGTTGAAATTCGCCGTCGGGCAGGATGTGAAACAGTCCGTTGCCGTAATGGTTGAACCACAAGCCACCATCGCGGTCTTCGTGGAAGCCCATGCCGCGGCCGGCCGCGGGGCCCAGCAATCCGCGCCAATCCACGGCTTCATCGACCCATTTGCGGCCAACCATTTTACGCAAGCGATCGCCAGTAAGGACCCACATGGCCCCGGATTTGGCGGGGAACATTTGCAAAGGCTGAATCTCCGTTTTGCCATTGTTGGTGGGAGTCATCACCTCGAATTCTTTTCCGTTCCAACGGGCGATTTCGTTGTCCGCTCCCGCCCATACTACTCCGTGTGCGTCGGCAACCAACGTGTTGATGTGACCGCCGGGCAGCCCGCCATCGCCGGGAAGTGACTCGAACGAGCCATTAATGAAACGGAGCACGTGTTTATCGCGCGTGAGAAACCAGAGCGTGCCGGAATCATCGGCGCAACTGAAAAAGGCACGGGCGTTTCGAGGTTGGCGCACGGTCTTCCAGGGTTCGTTCGCGGCCAGCGGGTTGCGCTGAACGACGTCGCCACTTTGCCGCACGAAAACCACGAGATTGGTTTTGGAATAGACGAGGGTGGTGTGTTGGTCGAAGGGGTTTTCGTCGCCCAATTCCCGGTGGAAGGCGCCGTCGCGATAGGACGTGAGTCCGCCGCGGAAGGTATTGATCCAAAGCGTGCCGTTGGTGTCGAGAAACAACCCCTGGATGCGCGCCTGAGAAAGTTCCGGCGTATTGACGGGATCGTAGGTGACGTAGCGTGCGCCGTCGTAGCGCGCGAGTCCGTTGTAAGTTCCCACCCAGATATAGCCGTCCCGGGTCTGCGCGATGGAAGTGACGGTGCTGCTGGGGAGATTGTTTTCCGCGTCGCAATCGTCCACGAGATAATCCGTCGTGGCGCAAAGGTGCAACGCTGACAAAAGGAGCAAGGCCATCGCCACGCAGCCGACAGACTGGCGACCAAACGAAATCAACTGAATTTTGCGGACCACTAGCAGGATTCTAACAAAAGCCGGTGGAAGATGGAAGATAGAAGATGCAACCTCAAAAGCTCCAAATCACAATTCCAAGCTCCAGAGAAATCCCAAATAAGAATTCCCATAGCGCGAGTGAATTGGCATTGGTTCATCGTCAGTAATGTGGATAGCCGGGGTGAGGCAATTGATACAGAATCGAGGCGCTCACGATTACTCAATGCTCATGATGATGCTACGGACATTCCTGACGCTTCAAATTTTGGCTGCGTTGGTCCTTGCTACCGCTTCGGCGCAGACGTCGAACACCATCGCGGACGGCGGAAATTCGCAGGGATTCGACATGGCGCCGGAAACGCGGCTCGAGGTGGTGCAAGCCGCGGTGGCGGCGATCCCGACAAAATTACCCCCGGGACCGTTTGAGCCGACGTGGGAATCACTCAAGAAAAATTACCGGGTGCCGCAATGGTTCGTGAGCGCAAAATTTGGGTTGTTCATGCATTGGGGGCTGTACGCGGTTCCGGCGCATCATAATGAGTGGTACGAAAAACACATGTACGGCGCGGAGTTGCAGTGGCACACGGAACATTTCGGGCCACCGGACAAGTTCGGGTACAAGGATTTCATTCCGCTGTTCACGGCGGAGAAATTTGACGCGGACGCCTGGGCGGATTTGTTCAAGAAATCCGGCGCGCAATTTGTCGTCCCGACCGCCCAGCATCACGACAATTTCGCGTTGTGGGACAGCGCCGTAACGCCGTTCAACGCCAAACAAATGGGTCCCAGGCGCGATTTGATCGGTGAGTTGGCGGCGGCGGTGCGGAAGAAGGGATTGAAATTTGGCGTGTCGAATCATGGCATCGAGAATTTTCAATTCATTAATCCTCCGGCGGCCCTGGCGGAGGAACTCAAGGCGAAGAAAGCGGATCTGTTCGATCCGAAGTGGGCGGATTTTTATCACGTGGCGGATCGCAGTGATGCCGCGTGCGAAAAATTCCTGGTGAACTGGTACGAGCGCAACGTCGAGTTGATCGACAAATATCAGCCCGACATGCTGTGGTTCGACAACGGCGTCGACCAACGCTTTCTCGACCCGCTCAAATTGCAGATCGCGGCATACTATTACAATCGCGCGCGCGAATGGAGCAAGGAAGTCACGTTGAGCACGAAGAAAGCGGCGTATGCGCCGAGCAATAAAAATTCCGAGACGATCGGGTCGGTGATCGATTTTGAAAAAATCGGGGCGCGGTCGCCTTCCGGCATCCGCACGGGCGAATGGCAGGTGGACGAGCCGATTGGCAGCACGTGGGGTTACACGAGCGACATGCGCGTGGCGGGAGCCGGCAGCATTATTTCGAAGCTCGTGGATACGGTCAGCAAAAACGGCACGTTGCTGTTGAACCTCTCGCCGAAGGCGGACGGGACCTTTCCGCAGGCGCAGCAGGACACGCTGCTGGAAATCGGGCAATGGCTGCAAATCAACGGCGAGGCAATTTACGGAACGCACAATTGGACGCAGTTCGGCGAAGGCGGAGGCGGTTCGCAACTGGTGCGTTTCACGGTGAAAGGCGATGTGTTATACGCGATCCTGTTGGGAAATTGGCCGCGGGATGACGTGGTGATACGAACGCTGGCGAAGGGTAGTGCGCCAGACGGAAAAATAACGGGCATCACCCTGCTGGGCAGCCGGGGCAATCTGGAATTTGCGCAGGATGATTCGGGCGTGAAGGTGAAACTGCCCGCAGCGGCTTCGTGCAAGTATGCGTATGTGCTGAAAATCACGGGTCTGAAAATGAACGCGCCGACCTGGACGGCATCGGGCAATCCGAGGTGATAGTTGTTTCGAAGCGTCCAAATCCCAAGCTCCAAGGACGAGAGAAATCCCAAGCTCCAATAGCGCGAGCCCGAATTGGGGCTTGAGGCTTCTCTGGAGCTTGGAGTTTGGTGCGCTGGGAACTTTTTCCAACGGTTTCAAAAGCAACAAGGTGGTCAATTCACAACAGGGGCAGGCGGTTGACGCGTATAAAAAGAAACATTCACCATACCATCAAAAATTTTTCTTCATGCAAAACATGCATGATTTCGATGAAACGCTTTCAGTTGAGACGCTTTTGGCACCCCCGTTGCTTAAACCGCCGCCGAACCCGGGAAAGGGATTTCCCGACTCCGAACCCGACCAAATTATGAAGAAGATCGAAGCGATAATTAAACCATTCAAACTGGAAGAAGTGAAAGACGCGCTGGCGGAAATCGGCGCCGAGGGCATGACCATTACCGAAGTGAAAGGTTTTGGCCGCCAAAAGGGTCACACGGAAATCTATCGTGGCAGCGAATACACGGTGGATTTTTTGCCGAAAATCAAACTTGAACTCGTCGTGGCGGATGGCCGGTTGGATGCCGCCGTGCAGGCGATCGTCAAAGCGGCCAAGACGGGCAAAATCGGCGACGGCAAAGTCTTCGTTTCAAAGGTGGATGAAGCCATTCGCATTCGCACGGAGGAAAAAGGAGAGCAAGCTGTTTAATTCAGAACCTACAACACCCCAAACGATTCATGAAAAAAATCTTTTCACTGCTCGCCATCGCGGCGCTGACGTTTTGCTGCGTGGCTCCGTTGCACGCCCAGAATACCGCGGCACCGGCTGCACCGGCGGCGACGCCACCGACTCCCACGATTGAACAACGCCTGGCCGGTGTGGAAGCGTATCTCGCCAACACCGACCCCTCCGCGCCATTGAAGGACAAGGACGGCAAGATTCCCGCTGGCCTGACCACGGTAGCCGCGAGCAATTCCGGTCCCGGCCATAACGCGTGGATGATGACCAGCGCCGCGCTCGTGTTGTTCATGACGCTGCCAGGTTTGTTCCTGTTCTACGGCGGCCTCGTGCGGCGCAAAAATATTCTGTCGGTGATTGCGCAATGCTTCGGCATCGCCGGCCTCGTTACCATCCTGTGGGTCATCTGCGGTTACAGCATGGTGTTTGCGGATGGCAAAGACATGTTGAGCGGCATCGTCGGCAACTTGAATTTCAAGATGCTCGATGGGGTCACCTCCGCGCCAAACACGAATTACTCCTACTGGGTTTCGCACAACGTGTTCTCGATGTATCAATTGATGTTCGCAATCATCACGCCGGCGTTGATCCTCGGCGCCATCGCGGAACGCATCAAGTTCAGCTCCATCCTGGTGTTCGTGGGATTGTGGATGTTGATTGTTTACTTCCCGCTGGCGCACATGGTTTGGGGCGTCAATGGTCTCATGAACGGCGTCTGGAATCCGGGCGCGAAGATTCACGCCATCGACTTTGCGGGCGGCACCGTGGTGCACATGTCCTCCGGTTGGTCGGCGTTGATTCTCTGTTTGATGCTGGGCAAGCGCCTCGGCTTCCCCAAGGAACCGATGCCGCCGCACAGCATGGTGTTGTGCTCGATTGGCACCGGCATGTTGTGGGTGGGTTGGTATGGCTTTAACGCCGGCAGCGCCGTGGCGGCGGACGGCATCGCGGCGAACGCATTCATGACGACGACGATTGCGACCGCGGTGGCTTCGTTCGTATGGCCGATGATTGAATGGATCGTGCGCGGCAAGCCCAGCGTGCTCGGCTTCTGCTCAGGCGCAGTGGCGGGTTTGGTGGTGATCACGCCGGCTTGCGGTTTCGTGACCGCTGGTGGCGCGCTGGTAATCGGCATTATTGCGGGAATCATTCCGTGGTTCTTCTGTTTCAAGGTGAAGCAATGGTTTGGTTATGACGACGCACTGGATACGTTCGGCGTGCACGCGGTTGGCGGAACGCTTGGCGCATTGCTGACCGGGTTCCTGGCGCGTTCGGCTGCGAATTCAAACCTCGCGAGCGATAGCATGAAGAAATACGTCACGGATAGCGTGATGCAGCCGCTCGTGTTCGAACAGCTCAAAGCGATCGCGCTGACCCTGGCGCTCGCGATTGTGGGCACGGTGGTGATCGGGTTAATCGTGAAGGCGACGATTGGTCTGCGCCCGAGCGAGGAAACCGAAACGATCGGCCTCGACCTCGCCGAGCACGGTGAGGAAGGCTATCACGCGGAAGCGTAAGTTTAGGAACAGACGAAAGTCACAAGGCCGTGCTGGTGAAAACC
>DASZPR010000632.1:0-8678 GCA_035550235.1 Verrucomicrobiia bacterium
GGCGCTTCTCGATTTTAAGCCGCGAGAGAATGGTGCTCTGCGCCACCTTGTCGAGATTCGACAACAGCGAATCAATCATGATATTGCCGACCAACCGAATGCGCGACATCGGCACGCCTTCTTTGCGGAGATTTTCATTGCCGTCTTCGGACGGCGTCAGCAAGAGATCCGCGATGGAATCGGTGACCAACCGGTTGATTTCTTCCGGCATGTTGCGATCGAAACTGCGCAACCCGGCTTCCACGTGCGCCACTTTGATATGCAGCTTGGAGGCAACCAGCGCACAAGCCATCGTGGAATTCACATCGCCCACGACCAAAACCCAATCCGGCTTCTCGCGTTCGCACACCGGCTCGAAGCGGGTCATGATGTTGGCGGTCTGCACCGCGTGGGAACCCGAACCGACTTCGAGATTCACATCCGGGGCGGGAATGCCGAGCTCGGCGAAAAACACCGACGACATTTTTTCGTCGTAATGCTGACCGGTGTGGACGAGGAACGGCGTGATGTGCGCCGTGCCGTTCACCGCCTGCTTATTGTGCCGGGCGATGCAGTGCAACAGCGGCGCCACCTTCATGAAATTCGGGCGCGCACCCGCGACGACAATAACTTTGATAGCTTTGACCATACGAAAAATCTATTACGCCACGCTGGCCGGGCTGGGCCGCGCTGCCGGAGCAGCTTTGCGAATCGGTTTCGCCGCGTATTCCAGCGATAAAATTTCCTCGATGTGCGTCATGATGACTTCCAGCGCGCCGGCGCTGTAAGTCGGCAGCGCCAATGGCCGCGGACGACGGTTCAACTTGATCTTTTGCATGAAATCTTTCGGCGACGTGACCATCGTCAAAAGCCCGCTCTTCTCCAGCGCGCGATCCACCGCCCCGACTTTGCCCGCGAGAATGCTGTAGGCCGGCACGCCCAAGGCCGCCGCCTCGCGGTTCATCGTGCCGCCGCCACTGACCACCAGGTCCGAATGGAAAATGACATTCAATCCATCCATCGGCCGGTTCGGAATCACCACGCGTGAATTTGAAAACCAACCCGGTTTGTTGTGCCGAATCCACTGCGCCTGTTTCGCATTGCGCGGCATGAGAATGATGCGCACGCGCGGGTCATTGAGCAGAAAAGCCATCATTTCGAAGAATAACGACTCGCCCCGCTCATTGTGATAATGGGCTTCGGTGGCCGGCGGCCGGACCGTGACAACCAAATGCTGGTCCTTCAAACCAAGCTCAGTGATCACTGAGGCATCCGGCCGGAAATTCCGCACGTAAACATGTTCCTTCAAACCGGGATAACGGCGCGCGCGTTGCGGCGCACAGGCCAGGCCCTCGTCGCCAATCGTGTCCGGCACGATCTCCCAGCGCGGCTTCATCGACGGCGGGTAATCCGCGTGTTCGTAATCTTCAATCAACACCGTCGGAATATTCAAGAGTTTGCAAGCGATGATTTGCGCGCGCGAGCCATGGGAAATGGCGAGCAACGGTTTTTCGCGAATCGCCAGCGGCAGCAATTGCATCGCGCGACAGAACAAACCCACTACTTTGCGAATCCGGTTCTTGCCCGTGTGCTTGCCCACCTGGTGAAACTCGATGCCCCGCTGCCGTGCCAGATCACAAACCTGGAAGGCATCGCGGGCCGTGCAGAGCACGTCATAACCGCGCGCGCGAAACTCGCGCATGATCGGCTCGAAAAACGGCACGTGCGGAGTGTTGTCGAGATCGATCCAGACTTTCGGTTTCGAACCGTCATCGTTCAACTTGGCGACCTTGCCCACCGGCAGTGCATCGGCCACCTGCGAGCGCACGAAGCTGGCGACCTCCCGCGGCGAGGCATGCCAGAACTGGCCGTCATATTTCGCGCGGACGTATTCCAGGAATTCCTGATACATCCGGACCGGGTATTCACCGATCGGATGATTGTTCTGAAAATCCATGTAATCCGGATGGGTATTGAGCAGCACCATCCCGCCGTATTGCGCGACCCAATCCAATTTGCGCATCCAAAGTTCGGGCGTCTTGTCGCGGAACAACAGGAACATCGTGGAATCCTGCGGCAGCGTGTAAGGCAATTCCACGTAACCGCCGCGCGGATTTTTTGAACCCTCCGGTGCAGGCATCCAAAACGGAAAAATCGTGTTGCGATGGTCCGGCTGCGGCTCGAACGGATCGGTGTCGAACGTGGAGGCGTCGTATTCGATGTTCAGATCGTGCAGCCAGTTCAGGTTGTGCAACATGAACCCCGAACGAAAACCGACCGCGCCCCACTCGCGCAGATATTGGTTGATCAGCTCCGCGTTCTTCTCAAATTCGCCGCGTGTGCGATACAGCTTGCCATCGTGACGCAGGTCGTGCACGCCCACTTCAAATCCGTTGCGCACAAGTTCATTCCGAAGCTGCTCGGGCACTTCGTAACTGCCCTTCGGAATGAAATTGAAGGACGCCTGGAATCCCAGGCTTTTCTCGAGCCGCATCAACTGCCGGCAGCGGTCCACGCCCCATTGGCTCTCCACGTCATGCGTCAGCACGAACGCGAATTTTTTCCCGCCGGGCCAGCCGTGCCAATTCGGCGGCGGCTGCTGCGAGCCGGGCGCAATCGGCCAGATGTCCCGCACGCGATTGCGCTTGCGCAACGCCAGCCAGCGCCGGATCGAAAGCCGGATGGCCCGCGGAATTGCGGGTTTGATCCGGTAGTAAACGCGATTGCGCAACATTTGGAAAAAGAACGTGCAGAGTAGGGTGCGTCACTCCGGGCGCACCGAGCTGGTTACAAGCGTGGCAGCGCGCACGGAGTGACGCGCCTGCCATCCTCAGGCTACAGTTCCTGCTGCAACTGCTTCGGAACGTAATTTTTCCGCTTGTTGAGAATCACCCCAACGTTCGCGCGCGTTTCCGTCAACATGTTGACGGCGCGTTGCACGACCTCGCGATCGGTCTTTTCCGATTCCACGACCACCATCACCATATCCATGAACCGCGCCAACCGCGGCGTGATGCTGATCTGGCTCATCGGAGGCATGTCGAAAATGATGTAATCGTAATCGCTCGCTTTCAGCTTTGGCACCAGGCTCGTGAAGCGCTTCGGCAACACGCGCGGGAGGCTGTCTTCATCGGAATTATTTTCGGTCACGACATACAGGTTGTCCTGCACGCGCGCTTCGTGACGCTTGTCTTTCTTCAACGCCTCATCGATGCCGCAGGACAAATGGCCTTTGTAGAAATGATGCGCGGCGCCGCGTTCCACGTTCATGTCCACCAGCAACACATTGCCTTCGCCGGTTTCAGAAAGAGCCGCTGCCAATCCCGCCGCCGTCGACGAGACACCCGCTTGATCGCCGCAACCGGTCAACGCCACGAGCTTCGGATTATGCGTGAGATTCTTGACTTCGAAATAAGTGATGAGCCGGTCGCGCAACGTGTCATAGAACGGGCGCAACACATGCCGCGGATCCCACGGCGGAGTGGCCGCTGCGGCTTTCTTCGACACCGCCACGGCTTTGACTTCCTGGGTTTCAACCCGGAATTCCACGGTGCCAATACGCAACGTCTGGTCGGGCTTCAGCGTCGACTCCACAACCCGCTGGCCATCCACAAACGTGCCGGTCGCGGAGCCAAGGTCTTTGACGGTCACCTCACCGTTGCGGGAGGAGATTTCGCAATGATGTTCCGATATGGAATCGTTATCCAGCGGCACCGTGTTATCAGCGCCACGGCCGAGGGTCGTCTTGGAACCATTCAACACCACCGCGTGTCCGTCCGCGCCCGACCGCAACACCATCGAGGTCTTGGGCGGTCCCGTCAGGAGGCGCTGTTTGCTGTTGCCATTGCGATACGGGATTGAAAGGAACAACGGCACACCCAATTTCGCTTCGATATCCGCGGGCCGTTTCACCGAGCGATCGATGTACATCTCGATCAGGAACGCCAGGCCCAGGCCGATCAAAATGCCCGCGAGCGCCAGCCCTATGCGCGCCTTTTTCAATTTGCCCAAGTCCATGTACGGGGCCGACGGACTTTGGATGACATTGATGTTGGAATTCTTCGCCCCGTAATTCATCGCAATGCTCGCGTTCAACTGGCTCGTAAGAAAATAGTTGAGATTATCTTCCTCGATTTTCCGCGTGCGTTCCAACGAGGTGATGTTCCCCAGGTTGGCGTCCAGAGCGGAGGCGCGGCTTTTGATGTAGCTGAGTTGCTCCGTCAACTTCTCGATTCTGCTTTGTAACGCCGCAATCTGGGTGGTCTCATCATTGATCCGATTGACCATGGAAGCTACGGCGTCGGCCTGCCTGTTGTCCGTCGCCGATGTCGCAGCTGCTGTCGTCAGAAGGGTGGGGAAGTCCGATTCCATCTGCTTTTTCTGTTTTTCCGCCGACGCGATTTGATCGCGCTTTTCCTTCACGCGCGAATTCTCGGGCAGGAAAGTCTTCAGCAATTCCTTCTCCTCCGACCGCAGCGTCTTGATCCGGTCGCACGCGAGTTGATACGCCTCGACCGTGTCAGCCGAAACGGTCTTGGCCGGGCCGGAACTGGATGCTTGCGCGACGGTATTCGTGTCGGGTGCCGCACTGGCTCCATTCGTTCCTGAAGCCATGATCAATCCATTGGTGCCCAAAGTAACGGCCACTGCATTGGTGCCCAGGGGTTGTCCTCCGTTGGTGAAAGCTTGATCCAGCCCTTGCCGTTTCACCAGTTCCGAATAAGTCGCTTTGTGTTCGGCCAACTCGACTCCCGCATCGAAAATCTTTCCCTGGATACTCGTCATTTGGTCCGCGAACACTTTTCGGGAGTCCTCAAACGAAACGATATTCAAGTTCGTCTTAATGGCATTCAGGGCATCCTCGGTCGTTTTGAGGCGACCTTTCAAATCGTCAGTCTCAGCTTGCAGAAGATCGTCCGTGCCGCCGGGTTGGCGAATTTTTGCGTGATGTTCCAGATAGGTCTTGATGACCTGAGCCAGAACCAACTGCGCCACGGCGGGGTCTTTGTGCCGGTAGGTGATCCGGATGACATCGCTGTTCAGCAGAGGTTCCACGAGGAGGTTGTTGTCGATGACACCCGCCGCCACGTAAAAGTCACCGTCATGGCCGAGGATTTTAGCCGGCCCTACATTGGTCGCAACTTCCTGGGCCAGGTCGAGGCTGGTGAGGATTTGCAATTCCGTGTTGATGATGTTGCGGCCGGCGGCATCTGTATACAGCGTGCGCGAGCCGTCACCATTCGGACCGGTTGGAACTCCCTGTTCGACGACGTACTTGATGAGCAACTTGGCTTCCGAGGTGTACATCTGCGGCCACAAATAGGGCAACACCAACGAACCAATCACGCCAATCAATGCCAGCACGGATATTTTCCACTTGTGGCGGAACAGAATGTAATAAATGTCCCCCAGCGTGATCATGGGAGCATGGTGGGGACGTGTGTTTTTCGCGTTCATTAAATCAGTAAACCCACCCTCATCAGACAGTATGAGAAATCGGTTGTTCGAGGTTTCCCGTCAGGAAAGATGCGGATACAACAGCCGGCCCGCCTGCGTCAGCAACGGCAAGGGCAAACAACGGAACATGGCATTGAGGGGGCCTTCGGAGCGATCGACATCGGACACGAAACCACCCCGGCGAAAATCGTATTTGGCATATTCAATCGTCTCTTCGACGGCGCCAAAACCGAGTTTAAAATGACGAAGCCCGTCGTTGAACAAGGACGTGCGGCCGAGGTGCAGATCCGTCAATCCAATCGACGCACAATGTTTGATGGCTTCCCACATCAGAAGATTGTTCGGACGCAAGTTCTGGAATTGGTAATCCGACGCGCCGAATTTATAAATTCCCAGATGGCCCGTATGAAAAAAGACGGCGGCCGCGAGCGGTCGCCCTTCATGGCGCGCAATGGCCACGAACCCGTGGCCCGCCTCAAAAACATGGCGCGCGATATTGTCGAAAAATTCAACCGGTTGCGGTGGCAATCCGTGGCGGCGGCGGCTGTGGCGGTGCAGCGCAAAAAACGCCCGCATGTCCTCAGAGGTCCTGCCGAACTCCACCTTCAACCCGGCCTGCTCGGCCTTGCGGATTCCCCGACGCATCGCGCCGTCCATTTCCCGAAACATTCCCGTGTCGCCACCGAGATGAATGTTATGGCCGAAAAATGAAACCGAAGGAGTTGCCCCGCGCCAATGATTGAACCGTCCGCGCGCCTCCAAATATTTCCAGTTCCGCCGGCGCCCATGCTCCATGGCGAGCGAATAAAGCTCGCTCACATCATCCATGCCCGCGGAAAGCGGTGAACAAAAATCCGCGAACGGCAACGCCACTCCGCGGCGGCCCGTCCACGGACTCGAAACTTCCATTACCGGCAGCAGTTGCTGCAATTGCTCGCCGGCGAACCGGCAGAAATATACCGGTTCATGCCCGTAGGTATCGTGAAGCACGCGTGCCCAGGCCGCGCCGTGAAAGAAAGTCGCGTCAGAGTGATTCGCCAGTTGCGCATCCCAGTTGGAATGCTCCAGCGGATTGACGATGACCGGTGCGCCCAAAGGTCCGGCCGATATCGGCGACACCACAGTGCTACCGGGGATAGCTTGAATTACCGCGCTCATGTTTGCCTGCCCTGACTATTCGCGTGGCAATTTCTTGATAACGCGAGCCGGGTTGCCGGCCACGACCGTGTGGGCCGGAACGTCCTTCGTCACTACGCTGCCCGCTCCCACCAACGCGTGTTCGCCCACGGTGATGCCGCAAAGCAAAGTCGCGCCGGAACCAATGGAAGCGCCTTTTTTAACGCGTGTGGGAATGCATTTCCAATCCGCATCGCCCTGCAATGCACCGTTCCCATTGGTAGCGCGCGGATAAAGATCGTTGGTGAAAGTGACGTTGTGTCCGATGAACACTTCGTCCTCCAACTCCACGCCTTCGCAAATGAAAGTGTGGCTGGAAATCTTGCAGCGATTCCCAATCCGCGCCCCTTTCTGAATTTCTACGAAGGTCCCGATTTTCGTGTCATCACCGATTTCACAACCGTAGAGATTGGTGAAACCGAAGATGCGGACCCGTTTGCCCAGCTTCACGTCCGGTGCGATCTGCTGGTTCGATGGCGTACCCTGGCTCATACGAGCTCGGAAAAAGCGGGCCGCCCGGACTACAGGTTCGGCAGCGGACGATATGGCAGCGACTTCGCGTGTCCGTTACCGTTGCCATTGCCGTTGCGCCCATTGACGCCGTTTTTGGAAGCGCCGTTGATCCTCGGAATACGCGGCGCTTTCAAGCCGTTGGTCTTCGGAATTCTCGCCGCTTTTGAAATGCCGTTGGCAATGCTCCGCGCAATCGCCAGGCCGTTGGCCTTGTGATTACCGTTCTTCAACTCGTGGCGCAACGTCTCCAGTTGATCCAAACGAATCGCGCTGCCCTGGTGCTTCAACGAGAGCGAGGATGCCTCGAGAATTTTCACCATGTCCATTCCCTGCGCGCCGCTCGAGAGCGGGGCCTTGCCTTCGCGAATGCACTCCAGGAAATGCTGGCATTCGGTCTTCAGCGGCTCTTCCTGCTTGATGTAGGGAGCGTAAACATCGCCGTAATGATAGGCGTAATGGAATTCCGCGAAAGTATCGTAATGCGGCGGACGTTCCACGCGCACGTCGAACACGCGAATCTTTTCCAGCGGCGCCACATCGTCGTAAACAATCATCCGCTTGCTGCCGACAATCGTCATCTCACGGACTTTGCGCGGGTCGAGCCAACTGCTGTGAACGATCGCCGAACGGTCCTTGCCAAACGTCAGGCACATGGAAGTCACATCTTCCACGCCCGGGGTGATATGCGCGCTGCCGCGGCAATTCACGCTGGTCGGCATTTCGCCCATGATATGCTGAATGATCGAGATGTCGTGCGACGCGAGGTCCCACGCGACATTGATCTCCTGCTGAAATAATCCGAGGTTGAGCCGGCGCGCGGAAATATAGCGAATCTCGCCGAGATCGCCCCAGTCCACGATTTCCTTGATCTTCTTGACCGCCGCTGAATAAAGGAACGTGTGGCCGATCATCAACACGAGGCCGTTCTTCTCCGCGATGTCAATCAGCTCCTGGCATTCTTCGAGCGACGCGGCCATCGGCTTTTCGATGAACGTGTGTTTGCCCGCCAGCAAACTCGCCTTGGCCATCGCGTAATGGGATTTCAGCGTCGTGGCAATTACGATCGCATCCAGCCCCGCGTTGTTCACCAGGTTGTTGAAATCGGTCTCGCCCTTCACCTCCGGGTAAAGGTTCTTGAGATGCGATAGCCGCTCTTCGTTGAGGTCGCACATCACCTTGAGCGTGCAATCCGGCAACGAACGGAAATTACGAATGAGGTTCGGCCCCCAATAGCCGCAACCGACGACACCGACCTTGATAGGCTTGGACATAACAATACTGTTAAACCGACGTTGGCCCGAACGAAGATTACTTCACTGAAGACGCAACGACCGCGCTGGCGGTCGATGCCTGTTTGCGAGCTTCTCTCTTTTTGCGCCGAACCTGGTAGGTTTGATGTATGACGGCAGGGAGAGTTCTGAGGAGAATGCTGATGTCTTTGCCGAGCGATTGCGTCCGGACATATTCCAGATCCAACTCAATCATCTCTTCAAAGGTGGTGTTGTTCTTATCATTGACCTGCCAGAGACCGGTCAGGCCCGGCAACGTCGCAC
>DASZPR010000633.1:0-4414 GCA_035550235.1 Verrucomicrobiia bacterium
AAATAAAATTTGTGCCAGTCGCATCAAAAAAACGAAGTTGGACATGAACGTTGTTACCCTTGAGTACCGGGGCAGCGAATTTGTAAGCGAAGGAAAAAGTCATGGGCCGGCTTCCTCCCACGGCGGGGCCGAGCGAAAACGGCGGGCAGCGCCAATCGGCGTTGTTTTCTTTTCCAGTGACACTGTTGCTCAAGACAAAAGCGAAGCCGCCTCGGGGAGGGTCGTCGAAATCAATCGATGTGGTGCCCGCGCCGTTGGCGCCATAGAGCCATTGAGAGCCGTTGCGAGCCGGGCCGGAGTTTTCGGGGCCGAGAAAGATTTGACTGCCGGCGGATGCGTGCGCGACGGCTTGAATTGAGAAAACGACCGCAAGCGCGATTCGAAAGAACACGTATGCTCGTTTTAATTTGGATGTGATCCGAACTCCTTGGGTTCTCTTCACATCGGTGATTTTGTGCGGTGTGGACCTGCGAGGCAAGGAATTTCGGGAGGCCATTCGCCGATGGTTTTGATGAGGGCGCGCTTCCGGAGGTGCTGCTTCCGCCTTACAACCTTCTTGGCCCCGTTCTGAAAATATTTCTGTTGTCTTTGGCGGCGGGCGGACATTTATAGGTAAATGCCAGCGTCGGATGACATGGAACTGCTGAGAGAATATGCGTTGCGCAATTCGGAAACGGCTTTTGCCACGCTGGTATCACGGCACCTCGACTTGGTGTATGCCACGGCGTTGCGCCATGTCGGCAATCACCATCAAGCCCAGGAAATTGCCCAGGCGGTATTCGTAATCCTGGCGCGTAAGGCGCGAAGCCTGGGCCCGAAAACAGTCCTCGCGGGCTGGTTGTTCCAGACGGCGCGGTTGACAGCTAAAAATCATATGCGTGCGGAGATTCGGCGTACTCACCGCGAGCAGGAGGCCTATATCCAATCGAATCACAGCGAAGATTCCAGCGAAGCCTGGCGTCAGATAGTTCCGTTGCTCAATGAACTTGTGGGCAGCCTGAGAGAGAAAGAGCGCAATGCAATCGTTCTGCGTTTTTTGGAAGGTAAAGAATACAAGGAGGTGGCGGCCACGATGGGTGGGAGCGAAGCGGCCGCGCAGATGCGAGTCAGCCGGGCATTGGAGAAGCTGCGCGGGATGTTTGCGAAGCGGGGGGTGACAGTCACGGCGGTGGCGCTGGGGGGAATGATCAGCGCTTGCGGAACGCAGGCTGCGCCGCTTGGCATGGCAGCCAAGGTGGCAGCCACGGCGGCGCACGGTGCGTCGCTGACGGCATCCACTCTATCACTGGTGAAAGGAACGATGAATGTTATGGCATGGACCAAAGCGAGGTTGGTGGCAGGCGCGGGCGCAGTTGCATTGCTTGCGGTGCAATATCACGGGAATTCGGTTCAGGCGCGAAACCTTGCCGCGGCTCGAGAGAGTTTGAGCGCGGGGAAGCGCGAAATTGCGGCGCAGGAAGCCAGGATTGCGGAGCTGGACCAGGATACTGCCTCGATTCGCGAGACTCGGATCAGCCAGGAGGAGGAATTGAAAAGGCTCCGAGCGAGGCGAACGACCGAGCCCTCCACGCCGACTACCAGCCCTGCCGTCACGTTGCTGTCCGCGAAATTGCAGGACCCCGCTTCCCGGGATGCCCTCCGCCAGGGTTTGGCGGACGCGGTTCGCTTTCGCCTGGCCCCGCTGCTTGAGGCGTTAAAGCTCGAACCAGCGGACAGGGATAAGTTAATACAACTCGATGCCGATTGGGGCCTCAAGAATCTCGAAGCGGTGGCGGCGGTAGCCGAGGGCAGGATGACAGCTGAGGCCGCCGCACAGGCCGAGGCCGACGCGGGCCGAGACGGCACGAATCAGATTCAGTTGCTGCTGGGGGAAGCGGGACTTGCGAAATTCGAGGAGTGCCAGCAAACCTTTCCCGCCCGGGCATTGATTCAGCAATTCGACAAGCAGTTGGGAATCTTCCCACTCGACGCCTTTCAGCGAAGCGCACTGTCTCAGTTGATCCTGGCTGAACCGCTCGACGTCACCTCGGGCCTGGCCGGGGACCTCACTGTCCGGTCGTTGGTTTACCCTGAGGAGCTGAGCCAACAGTTTAATCGAGAGGCCGACGTAAACGCCAAGCTCCTTCAAGAGGCGGGCGCCTTTCTCAAACCCGACCAGGTGGAATCGCTGAAACTGATGCAGGCCGCCAATCTCAGTGCTCAAAAACGAAACGCTTTACGGATGCTTCGCAAACTTTGAACCACCGGCCGATTCATGGGCCGAAAATAAAATGAGACGATCAATTCAAATCCTTCTGCTGGCCGTGAGCGGGTTGCTCAGCGCCTGGCAGTATCACCGGCACCTTTCCCAGAGCCAGGAGTTGGCCACCGTCGAAGCAAAGGTGGCAGCGCAGAGAATTGAATTGGAATCCCGGCGCGCAGCGCTCGCGGCGGCGCAGGAAACGAACGCTGAGACGCTCGAAACCGAGCGCCGCGCGGGAAATGAAATGCTTCTGCCATTAATGCGGGAACGGGCCGCGGCGACGCAAGCCGCTTCGGCTGCGGCAGCCAAAACGCAAGGCCTGGGGAGCGCCCTGGCAAAGGCACTCGACGACTCTGACCCATCGCAGGTGGAGAGGGATTACCAACGCAACCAGGCGCGAGCCCAACTCGATCTGTTTTTTAAGCTGACAAATCTGTCGCCCGAAAAGGTCGATCAATATGTTGATCTGGAGATCGAAATGAATCGGCGCCAGAACGAGCGCATAGCGGGGCTACTAGGCGGCACTTTGTCAGTAGCCGATGCTGTGCGCCAGCGCGACCAGGCCTACCAGGAGCAGCAAGACCAGCGGCGCGAAATTCTGGGACCTGACGGTTGGGCCACCTTGCAGGGTATTGCCGATGGCATGCGGAACGACGCAGCGAAGAGTCTGACCAGCGCCGTCCAGGCCAACATGGGAAACAATCCCCTGACCCCGGAACAAAGCGACCGGCTACAGAGCGTCATCAAAGCCGAAGTCACCGCCAATACCATGGATGATACCGACCTGTTCCGGCCGGTGGCTGAATGGACGCAGATGGTTACCGACCATGAGCAGCACGTTTTGCAGGTTGCCTCCGAGTTCCTCACGCCGGCACAACAGCAGACGCTTCAATTTCTTGAGGGAGAAAATCTCAAACAGTTGCTTCAGCAGCGCGACCAGAGAATCAAGGCACTGGGGATAAAACAATAGGAAACCTTATCGAAAGCAGATCAAGGGTTGACGTCATTCACCAATGATCTTCACGAGAACGCGCTTTCGGCGTCGGCCGTCAAACTCACCGTAAAAAATTTGTTCCCATGGGCCGAGATCGAGCTTGCCCTTCGTGATGGCGACGACGACTTCGCGACCCATGATTTGGCGTTTCATATGCGCGTCGGCATTGTCTTCGCCAGTGCGGTTGTGCTGATATTGCGAAGTGGGTTCGTGCGGCGCGAGTTTCTCGAGCCAGACGTCGTAATCGTGCAGCAACCCATCCTCGGCGTCATTGATGTAAACGCTGGCGGTGATGTGCATGGCGTTCACGAGGCAAAGGCCTTCCTGCACGGCACTTTTTCGGACGAGTTGGGCGACGGTGTCGGTGATATTGAGATAATCGCGGCGGTGCGGTGTCTCGAACCAGAGCTGTTCAGTGAGAGATTTCACGGTTCGCGTATGCCATGAAATGGCGGGGGAGGCAATGGGTTAAACCAAAGATTTTTTAAATCATTTAACCATTTGCCTTATTTAACTGGTTCGTTATTGCCCAGTGGCCAATTGCCTGAGACCCGGGTCGGCCGGGAATTTTTGCAGGGCCAACTTCAAAGTCGCGGCTGCTTCATCCTGCTTGCCCATTTTTTGATATTGCTTGATGAGGGCGGCGTAGGTCATGGCAAATTCCGGCTGAGTGGCCATGGTGTCCTGTTGATCAATCAGATTTGCCAGCATTTGAGCGGCTTCGGTGTCTCGTGCGTCGTTCGGCGGCCAATAGAACATGGTGGACGCTTTCACGAATTGGGCTTCCCAGTTTTTGGGGTCGATCTTCAAGGCGGCATTGAAACTTTGGTCGGCTTGCATGGCGAGAATGCCGACCTGGTCCTGGTCGCCGCCGGATTCGTGAAGCTGTCGCACGAGGTTAAGTTGAGCTTCGCCCAGGGTGGTGGGAATTTCCGCGTTTTTCGGATCGGCGATGGCGCGTTGTTGCAGGTCGGCGATGACGGCTTCCAATTGGTCTTTGCTCAATTGCTGAAACATTTCATGTTTTCCGTGGCGAGCGGTTAGCAATGCATCCACGATTTTGTGAATGGAATTGGTGACGTCGTTGGAGTTGTTTTCGACGGCTGCGGGAGCGGCAGCGGCTGCCGGCGCCGGTGCGGGTGCGGGATTGGTGGACACGACGGCTGTGACCGTTTCTG
>DASZPR010000634.1:0-3631 GCA_035550235.1 Verrucomicrobiia bacterium
GTCTCCTACAGTTGGCCGGGGGGTGAAAATGATGGACTCCCGAGTTTGCTTTTGCCAGATCGCTAAAAGTGATGCAAATTCTCTTTGATGAGTGGCTCGGAGAAATTCCTCAAAGGCCAATTGCTACTGGACAGTGGCCAGTTGCAAGGTTCGTTTTTCCAGCGCACGGTGGTTCTCATTTGTGAGCACAACGCCGAGGGCGCCTTCGGCCTCGTGCTCAATCGCTCCAGCGGCAGCAAGATTGGTGAAATGGTGGTGGCGGATCTGCCCGAAGCCCTTAAGGAATATCCACTCTACCTCGGCGGCCCGGTTCAAACGACCGCGCTCAGCTTTCTTCATTCCGATACTTTTCTTTCCGACGCGAACGTCATTCCCAATCTCGCGCTCGGGCACTCGCTCGAAACATTGACTGAGATCGCCGAATCCTTTTCGGCCACGCGCAAAGTAAGGATGTTCGCCGGTTACTCCGGTTGGGGACCGGGCCAACTCGAAGGCGAAATGGCGCGCAAAGCCTGGCTCACGCATCCCGCGTCGTTGGAACTGATCCTCGAAACCGATCCCGCGACCCTCTGGCAGAAAGTCCTGCAATCGATGGGACCCAAATACAAATTACTTTCCTTAATGCCGGAAGATTTGTCCCTCAACTGATGCCGGCTCGAAGACACCTTGTGTACCTTATCTGGACAGGCGATTTTACTCACCCCCATAATCCGCGCCTTGCCGAATAAGTACACCTTAAGAAGGGGGCACGGAACAACCTGTAGGCCAAGCCATTGAGGTCTAAAAATCCTTTACGTATTTTTCCGGACTTTGATTTGCGAGGTACATTTCGTGCAAGAGAGCGGGGGAATATGACGTATGATTCGGTTCCTCACAACGCGGTTGAAGTTAAACTTGATGGTCTTCCGGTGGAAATTCCAGCGGAACGACAAACCCTAGGTGGTATTTGTTCCTATCTTGAATCTGTGGCGTTGCATCAGCAACGCATCCTTTGCTCGCTGGCCGTCGATGGCGCGCCCATCAATCTCACACAACCTCCCGGTGAGACCACGCCCTTCGGCCGTATTGAGGCCGAAACGATGGGCCTGAACGACGTGCCCTCGCAGCTCATCAAAGCCGCCCTGTTGCAAACCGTTTCTCTCCGCGACCGCGTGCAATCCGCCGTCAGCGTTGTGCTCATCAACGATCGCAAGCATGCGCTGGAGCTTTGGTGGGGACTGTCGCTTGCTTTGAAAGAGCCGCTGCTGACCTTGAGCCTTTTGCCGGAGGGGGTTTACAACAATGGCGAAGGCCAGGCGCCGCTGGCGCAACTGCGCAAGTGGCAACTGGAACAACTTGGTGCAGTCATTCAGGACGTGAATATCGCGTGCGAATGGGACAACACCACGGTGCTCTCCGACGTTTTGGAAACGCGCGTCCTGCCTTGGCTCAACAAGTTGGAAACTTCGCTCAACCTCTGGCACGAAACGATGCTCGCGAATTCCCGCCGTGCTGCGGAGAGAGCGTAGGCGCCCGTAATTCATTTACTGCAACAATCTCTGGATGGGCATTGAGTGTTGGCGTTTCTTACTCGTGATGCCGCGTCGCTAAAATCGCCGCCGCTCCGCCCCATGCCATACCGACGGCCAATCCTCCCAAGTGTGCCAGGTTGGCCACGGGGCCGATGATTCCGGTAAAACAGACTACGAGCCAGATTAGGAGAGTGGCCACGCTGCGGCTATCGAGAAAAAGTCCGGATGAGGGGTTATATTTTCCACGAATCCAAATATAACCTGCCAGCGCATAAATCACGCCGGACATACCGCCGAAATTGGACCCGTGATGCGTAGCTACGTACTGGGCTACATTTGAGAGCGCCGCGGAAACCACGATGAACACAAAAAGGAAAAGCGAGTTTTGCCGCGCTTCAATCATTGAGCCGAGTTGATAAAACCAAAGCATGTTGAAGATGAGATGAATCGGCCCGTAGTGAATGAAGATCGGAGTAATTAGCCGCCAGAATTCGCCGTGCATCACCTCGGGTAAAAAGGTTCCGGTGTAATTCTCTGGATCGCTGATATGCCACGCGCGCAACCATTCATCGTCTTTTCCGAGCTTGGAAAAAACCGCCACATAAAAGCAAACGAGCATCAGCAGGAACGTGAGAATACCGATGCCATAACCGCCGAATTTCACAAACAAACTCTTGCTCGATCGAACGCGCTGTCGATACTTCGCCAAATCCTCGGCTTCCTTCTTTCGTGCTCGCTCCGCCTCCTCCGGTGCCTTTTGAAATTCCGCCGCTGTTGGATTTGCTTGGAAGCGCTGCAAGGCCTCCTGCGCCGCGACAATCTGGTCCTCATCTTGAATCCAAATCGACCACGAACGGTCTGCCTCCAGGTCGAGCTGGCTGCGAATGTCGCGCGATAAAAGGTAGTCCGTAAAAAAGCGCGCTTGCGCTTCGTTGGCGAAGGAGCCGATATGTCTCATGTCTGTCGGGCGCGAGATTTACCGCGTCCACGTCCGCGCGACGCTATCCTCTCCTTGCCATAGCTGACAAGCCCGGTTTTTGACGGTGCCTCTGTTTTGCCGCCGTCCAGGGCGCGTTTTAGCTCGCGCACCTGATCGCGCAGCAACGCCGCTTTTTCAAATTCCAGATTGTTCGCCGCCGTCAGCATCTCCTCTTCGAGTTCCTTGATCGTCTCGCTGATATCGATATCCGCAGTGCCCTCACGCAACACCGAATTCGCCGCTTCACGATTCGTCTGATACGTCGCCAGGCTGTCCTCGACCGCGCGGCTCACGCTGCGGGGCGTGATATGGTGCTCCTCGTTGTAGGCCACTTGCTTTTTGCGACGATACTCCGACACTGCGAGAAATTTCTGAATACTTTGCGTCATCACATCCGCGTAAAGAATCACTTCGCCGTTCAAATGCCGCGCGGCCCGGCCCGCGGTTTGAATCAACGCCGTCGCGCTGCGCAAATAACCTTCCTTGTCCGCGTCAAGAATCGCCACCAGCGAAACCTCCGGCAGATCCAAGCCTTCGCGCAATAGATTGATTCCGACGAGCACGTTGAACTCGCCTTTGCGCAACGAGCGCAGAATCTCCACGCGCTGAATCGCATCGATCTCGCTATGGAGGTATTGCACGCTGATGCCGATGTCGCGCAAGTAATCGGTCAATTCCTCTGCCGTGCGCTTTGTGAGCGTCGTCACCAGCACGCGTTCTTTCGCGTCCGTGCGCTTGCGCGCTTCATTGATTAAATCGTCGATCTGACCCTTGAGCGGCTTGACCGTGATTTTCGGGTCAATCAACCCCGTTGGGCGAACGATCTGCTCCACCACCTTGCTGCCCGACCACTCCAACTCCTTCGGCCCCGGCGTGGCGCTCACGTAAATTGTCTGGTTTTGCAGCGCTTGAAATTCCTCGAACGCCAGCGGCCGGTTATCCAGCGCGCTCGGCAGCCGGAAACCGTGCTCCACCAGCACCGTCTTGCGCGACTTATCGCCCGCGTACATCCCGCCAATTTGCGGGACCGTGGCGTGCGATTCATCGATGACGAGCAAATAGTCCTTCGGAAAAAAATCGAAGAGCGTGAATGGCCGCGAGCCCGGCGGCCGCGCCGCGAGGTGGCGCGAATAATTTTCGA
>DASZPR010000635.1:0-3182 GCA_035550235.1 Verrucomicrobiia bacterium
AACGGCGCGGCACTACCAAGCCGGGCGCGGGCGCTGCGGGTGGCTTGGGATTCGGGTTGATGGCATTTCTCGCCGCCAGGGCGGAACCGGGTTTTGAATTGTTCGCACGATTTGCAAAACTGGAAAAGCAGTTGCACGTGGCGGACCTGGTTATCACGGGCGAAGGGTGCATCGATGACTCCACGTTCATGGGCAAGGGTGTGGGAGAGATCGCCCGGCAATGTCGTAAGAAAAAAATTTCGTGCATGGGTATGGCCGGATGTATCGGCTCGCGCGCTGTGGTCAAAAGATTTTTCCGGGAAGCGCACGCGCTCGAGGATCTGACGACCGAAGAAGCAGCGAAATCGAATGCCGGCGTCTGGTTGGAACGATTGGCGGAGCGAACGGCCCGGAAATTGGCGCACGATTGAAAAGCTTGAACTCGCGGACTCGCGACCGGTAACGTCTCATCATGAATCTTGAAGACCATTTGGGCGATATCATCCGCAAAGCGCGGGCGATGACCGGTGTTTCCGTTGCCGATGCCGCGCGGGCGGCAGGTTTGAGCGAGGCGGATTTTTCGGCACTGGAACAGTCCGGGAACCCGACGGGCAAAATAAAATTTCCCGAACTCGCGGCGGCGTTGGGATTGAATGGCGCGAAGTTGGAAGGCATCGCCAAAGGCTGGCTGCCCTCGTCAAAGGATTTAAGCGTGTGGCGCGAATTGCGGCAGCTCACCACGACCCAGAATGGCACCGAGGTGCATTCCTACCTGGTGTGGGATGAGGTGACGCGCGAGGCGGCGCTGTTCGACACGGGTTGGGACGTGGCGCCCGTTTTGAAAATCGTGGAGGAGGAGCAGTTGCAACTTAAACACCTGTTCATCACCCATTCGCACCCGGATCACATCGCGGCCATGGCGAAAATTCGCGAGGTGCTTCCGAAAATTTTTCTACACATGGATTCGAAGAGCGCACTACCGCAACATAAAAATCGCCGCAACGATCACATCCATCTTGGCAGTCTCCGCATCACGAACCGCGAAACGCCCGGCCACGCGGAAGACGGCGTGACTTACATCGTGGGCAATTGGTCGGATGACGCGCCGTACGTGGCAATTGTTGGCGATGCCATTTTCGCCGGCTCCATGGGCGGCGCCCCGCAACATGGCGATCTGGCCAAACAAAAAGTGCGCGACCAGGTTTTAAACCTGCCGCCCGACACCTTGATTTGTCCCGGGCACGGCCCGCTCACTACGGTGGCCGAAGAGAAGGCGCACAATCCGTTTTTCAGCTAGCCGGTCTTTGTTGGTTCCGTTAGAAAACCGTTGTCGGAAAAACCTCAACCGGGAACAATCATGAAAAAAATCATCTGTATTGGTCTGCTCGCGCTGGTCGGTTGCTTCGCTATGCCCACCGTTTCGTTGGCGGATGATAATGCTGCGAAATTCGAATATGCCGTCGTCAAATGGGACGGCCCGGACCGGCTCTTCTACAATTTACCGGATAAATTCGAGCTCGTGCATCTCTCGAAAACCGGCGTCACCATTCCCAAAGAAGCGAATGAAGAGGAATATTGCCTCACCATCGCCGCCAACAAAATGGCGAAAGACGGCTGGGAGGCTGTCAATTTGAATTCCCGCCGCATCCTGTTTCGCCGCGCGCTGTGGGACGCGAACGGTAGGATCAAGCGCTGATCATCCCCGCGTGTTGAACTGTCGTTGGCCGGCCGTTCAGCGCCATTCCTGTCCTTGACCCTTTCCCCTCGCGGGCCTAGAATTTTGCTATCACCGGGGAGCCAACCGGTGTCGGCGGGTGCCGGCACAAAGGCTGAGAGTGTTGCGCGGGAGCGCCACAGACCCATGAACCTGATCCAGATAATGCTGGCGTAGGAAGGCCTTGCAGGCCGGGCCACCATGGCGGAGCCAATTTGGTCACGCCGTGGCAATACTTCTTCAGCATTTCTTTTCAGCGAGAGCTCTCTCAACTCTCAACTAAGAACTATCAACTGTCTTATGATCGCGAGCAAAGAATCGTTCGAACCACATAGCAGCGAGGCGCTGCCGAATTCCACCAAGGTGTACGTCCCCGGCGAAATCCACCCGGACGTGCGCGTGCCGATGCGCGAAATCGCGATCACGCCAACGAAGACCTATTCCGGCGCCATTGAGCCGAACGCGCCGGTGCGGGTTTACGATTGCTCGGGTCCCTGGGGCGATCCCAATTTCACCGGCACGGTGGAGGAAGGCTTGCCCGCCCTGCGCGAGAAATGGATCCGCGCCCGCGGCGACGTGGAGGAATACAACGGCCGCGAAGTGAAACCGCAGGACAACGGCTATCTCTCCGGCAAGCACGCCGAGTTCGCCAGTCAGGCTGAGAAAAATCGCTTGGTGGAATTTCCCGGGCTCAAAGCGAATCGGCGAAAGACCTTGCGCGCGAAAATCGGCAGAGTCGTCACGCAACTCGCCTACGCCCGCGCGGGCGTCATCACACCCGAGATGGAATTTATCGCCATCCGCGAAAACATGGGCCGCGCGAAAATCGCGGAGATGGCGGATGACATCGTCCGCAATGATCTCGAAAAACAGCACGCTGGCTCCACGCAACTCGGCAAGAGCGCTTACACGCCCTCCATTTTCGGTCGCTTTCCCCAACGCATTCCGTCCCAAATCACCGCCGAATTCGTACGCAGCGAAGTGGCCGCGGGCCGCGCCATCATTCCCTCGAACATCAATCACCCGGAACTCGAGCCAATGATCATCGGTCGCAATTTCCTGGTGAAAATCAACGCCAACATCGGCAACAGCGCCATCGCGTCGAGCATCGAGGAGGAAGTGGAAAAAATGCGCTGGGCTACGAAATGGGGCGCGGACACCGTGATGGATTTGTCCACCGGCAAAAACATCCACGCCACCCGCGAATGGATTTTGCGCAACGCCCCCGTGCCCATCGGCACCGTGCCGATTTACCAGGCGCTGGAAAAAGTCGGTGGCAAAGCCGAGGACCTCACCTGGGAAATTTTCCGCGACACCCTCATCGAGCAAGCTGAGCAAGGTGTCGATTACTTCACCATTCACGCCGGCGTCCTCCTGCGCTTCGTGCCGATGACGGCGAATCGCATGACGGGCATTGTCTCGCGCGGCGGCAGCATCATGGCCAAGTGGTGCCTCGCCCATCACCAGGAAAATTTCCTCTACACCCACT
>DASZPR010000636.1:0-4901 GCA_035550235.1 Verrucomicrobiia bacterium
CAAGATCATGGGCGCGCACCAGGTTCATGTGCTGGCTTTGACGGTTTTGGACACGACCGACAGTTCCATTATCCGGATGGTCCTCGACGATCCGGATCGCGGGCGAGATTTGTTGCAACAGGAGGGTTTCGCGTTCAACGAAAGCCCGCTGGTCGTGGTGGAAATGGGGTCGTCGGAAGAAGTAAACCGGCTGATCGCGGCATTGCTCGAGGCGGAATTGAACATCAATTATCTCTACTCGTTTATTCCGCATCCGAACGGCAAATCGATCGTCGGTTTGAGCATGGAGGACAATGAAGTGGCGGAACAGGTTTTGCGGCGGCATCAATTCCCGGTTTTGAAACAGGCGGATATTTCGCGATAAAATTCGAAAAGCCTGAGCAATTTTCTCAAGCCATCGTGTGCTTGCAAGGGGTTAGTACATTAACGGAGAGACAACTCCGGCAAGTTGCTGTCTGGTGACGCGAACTGCTTGATTCGCAATGTCCTGCAAAGCCTCTGAAAGGCCCGGAAGCTGCTTTCCCCGAAGCGGAATGTCTGTCGAGATGAATTTTGTATTGCTGATTTTAAGTGACGGGGCTATTTCAATGGCGATACCCCGTCAGGAAAGAAACCTATGCGCATAGCCACTCGCCATTTCTGTCGTCTTATTGCCATTTTGTGTCTCGTAATGTCTGCGACTGAGACGCAGACCCGCGCAGCCCAGTACAGTCTGGTACACGCTTTTGCCGGGATGCCTACGGATGGCGCCGGACCACAATATAATGCGACGCTGGCCACCGACGGGACTTTCTTCTACGGCGTGACGCTCAACGGCGGGACCACGACGAACAAAGGAGTTATTTTCAAACTGAACGTGAACGGGTCGGGGTACCAGTTGCTGCACTCGTTCAACGGGTTGACGTTGACGGAATATATATTGGGCGGCCATGGGAATACGAACGACGGCGTGAATCCGGAGGGCACACCGTTGCTCATCGGTTCGACACTGTACGGCACCACTTCCTCCGGGGGCACAAATGGAACGGGCACCATTTATAAAATCAATACGGATGGTTCTGGGTTTCAACTGATACACAGTTTCGGGGCGGGGATTCACGGACCTACGGACGGTTATTTTTCGCAATGCTCCCTGGTGACGGACGGCACTAATCTGTTTGGGATGACGGCCACCAGTTCGTTGGGGTTGGGCACGATTTTCAGGATTGATACCAATGGCAATGGCTACACCGTCATGCACAACTTCGGTCCGAGTGTGAATGATGGCGCGAACCCGCAGGGTTCTCTCATCATTTCCGGAGGCACACTTTACGGGATGACGCAGATGGGAGGTTCGCTGGGCAGCGGGACGATTTTTGCGATCAACACAGACGGTTCCAACTTTCATCTGGTGCATTCGTTCACCGGGATTTCCACCGATGGCGCGCTTCCGTATGGGTCGCTGACTCTTTCAGGTTCGACGCTTTACGGAATGACCAGTGCCGGCGGGGCGAACAATGTGGGCTCGGTCTTCAGTGTAGACGTCAGCGGCAGCGGTTTTCAAATCTTGCACAGCTTTTCAACGGCGAACACGTGGGCACCCTACGGAGATCTTACCTTTCTCAATTCGGTGTTGTACGGGATGACGCGCAATGGCGGGTCGAACGTGCTCGGTTTTGGCACGATCTTTTCAGTCAATCCTGATGGCAGCAACTTCCAGATTCTCCATACGTTTTTCTTTGCCAATCCAAACAATCTCACTGATGGGAGCACGCCCATGGCCGGGATGATGACTTTCGGCTCGACGCTTTACGGCATGACTTACTTCGGCGGAAGCGCCAAGAACTCGGGCTCGATCTTTTCGTTCAATCCCGCCGGTGGTGGTGGTGGCGGCGGGGGGCCGATCACTGCCTTGCGGGTGACGATTCAGCCTTCGACAGCCGTGAAAGCCGGTGCGCAATGGCAGGTCAATGGTGGTGCGTTCTTCAACAGTGGCGCGCTGGCGAGCAATCTGACGGCGGGCGCGCACGTGGTTTCTTACAAGGCCGTCACTGGCTTCGTGACCCCGGCTCCGCAGATCATTGACATCACGGCCGGCATCACGAACGCGATCACCGGCACTTACGGCGTGGCGGACGTCACCAAACCTACGTTGAAGGTGATCGCGCCCACGTCGAAAACCATCGCGACCTCGAATCTCTTCACCGCGACTGGCACCGCCAGCGATAACGTGGGGTTGGCGCTGGTGTATTATCAATTGAATGGAGGCGAGTGGACGGCGGCATCGTCGGAAAATAGCTTCGTCAATTGGACAGCGCCGAATCTCAGCCTCACGCCCGGACAAAATGTGCTTCGCTTTTACGCGAAAGACCTGAGCGGAAATCTCTCGGTCACGAATTCGGTGACCTTCACGTTTGTGGTGACGGTGCCGTTGACGGTGAATATCAACATCCCGAAAAGCGGCACCATCAGCCCGAGTCTCAACGGCACCTCGCAGGCGATCGGAAAAGTGCTGAGCATGAGCGCCAAGGCCGCGAAAGGTTACGCGTTCGTCAATTGGACCGGCGCGACGAACACGACTTCGGCAAAAATCAGTTTCGTCATGGCGTCCAATTTGGTGTTCAACGCGAATTTCAAAGACATCACCCGCCCGGTGAATGTCATCCTGACTCCGACGAAGGGCCAGGTGTTGAACAGCACTCCGCCCATCGCGACCGGACGCGCGAGCGATAATGTCGGGGTCGCGGCGGTCTGGTACAAGGTGAACGCAGGCGCGTGGACGCAGGCGAACCTTGGCGACGGCACGAACTGGCAGACGGCGGATTTATCGACGCAATTGCTCGCGGGGCCGAATACGATTGCATCGTATGCGACGGATGCGGCGGGGAATATCTCACTGACGAACACGATTGCGTTCTCGTATGTCGTGCAGGCCACGGCGGATTGGGCGCCGGATTCGTTGAACGGCCTGCTCGCTTTGGTGGCGCCTGATTCTGGTTCGCAGGAAGCCGTGGGTTTCGATCAGACAACGTTCGCCCAGACGAGCTCATCGAATGACGGAAATCCTGACGATTACGGCGCCGGCGCGTACACTTACGTGAAGACGGACACGAACATGGCGCAATTGTCGCTGGCGTTCAACGCGCCACCGGGGGCTTCGAACAACATTGGGCCGATCACGTTGGTGTTCACCAATCATTACGCCTGCTATTTCACGAATGACGGCGGCGACACGGGTGGTATCAATTTGCAAGTGTCTCCGACGTTTATTCCGGCGACCATCGTCGGCAAGACCGTCTCCGCGGTCAGCAGTCACAATGGCAAGACGACCAAGATAAAATTTTCCACAGCGACGGCATTCACGAAAACGCCGTCGAACAATTCGAGCAGTGGGTCAAGTTCGGGCACGTATGTGTTCACGCGTTCCAGCCCGACTTGTGGAATCATCGCGGCCACTTTCACAAGTCCGGCGGATGCCGGGCAGACGGCTTACCTGCAATTGACGTTTACGAATGCGAAGGGCGGGACTTATTTCGTGATGGTCTTCGACAACGCGGGAGTCTTGCAAGATGTCGACGTGGGAACGTTTACGATGTGATAAGGCGGTCGTGTATTCGGCTGTGGTTTTGTCGCGAAGCGACGGTGGATATTAGCCAGCCACGAAGTGGCTGGAGATTTGCCGAGGTGGTCGCGTCCTGAAGGGACGCTGGAAATCTCCCCCTTTCCAATGTCCCTTCAGGACAAAACTCAACGTCCCGCCGAACCAGCCACTGCGTGGCTGGCTAATTTCCCAGGGTCGCTCCGCAACTACCAAGGGTTTCTACAAAGCTCGTCAAACAGATTGTTTGCGAAGAATGGGAATTCCGAAGGCGCGCGGAATGGTTTAATCTTCTCCGCGATGAAACACTTCATGCGCTTCACGGCTTTGTGGCTGGCGGGTTTTGCGGCTGCCAATGCTTTCAGTCAGCCAAAGCTGGATGCCACGAACGGCGTAAGCGCCACCGCTGATTATCCTGAAATCGTCAAGGCATCCATCCTCCGCGATTATCCGGGAATGCTGCACAGCCCGACTGGTGCTTTGGCGCATGCCTTCATTACGCCAGGGAGCGTGTATGCCAGCCAGATTTGGGATTGGGATTCGTGGCTGTCAGACGTCGCGCTGTGCCAGATCGTAACGGACCTTGGCCGCAGTTCCGACAAGCAAAAAATGTTATCCTATGGCGAGGGTTGTGTGCTGAATTTTCTTGAGGCTGCGAGGCCCGACGGTTCGATTCCCATCCAGCTTCAAGTCAAAGCCCGATCGGCGCCCCCGCCGGATACCGCGCAGGACGGAGAGCGTGCGAATGTCCACAAACCCGTTTTGGCGCAACACGCCGCGTTTTTGGTGAAGCTGAACCACGGCGATGCGGAATGGTTGCGGGGCAAGTTCCAGGTGTTGCAGGCGTTTCAGAAATATTATCGCGAACAACAATATCACGCCGCGACCGGATTATATTTTTGGCGGGATGATTTTGCGATCGGCGTGGATACTGACCCGGCCACATTTTTTCGCCCGCGAAACAGCTCGGGATCCATCTACCTGAATTGCCTCATGTATAAGGAGCTTCGGGCGATGGCGTACCTGGCGCGCTGTCTTCAATTGGATAAGGCGGTGGGTGACCAATATGACCGGCAGGCGGATGACTTGAAAGCTGCCGTTCAGAAAAATTGTTGGGATGAGCGCGATGGATATTTTTATTCCGTTGATCTCAACCTGCTGCCGTTCACGGGCAAGCCGGGCCATTACTTTGGGCGTGAGCTGGTTCTTCATGCGGGACACCCGCGCGATTACGATTGCCTGATACAACGCATCGAGGGCTGGAGCGGTTTTTTGGCGATGTGGAGTGGAATCGCCACGCCGGAACAGGCCAAACGAATGGTGG
>DASZPR010000637.1:0-2118 GCA_035550235.1 Verrucomicrobiia bacterium
GGGGCCGGGATTCATCGAGCGCTTCAATCGCGAAGCCCGCGCGCTCGCCAAGTTAAATCATCCCAACATCATCGCGGTCTATGAATTCGGCCAGGCCAATGGATTGCCGTATTTCATCATGGAGTTCGTGGACGGGTTGAATTTGCGGCAGTTGGAGCAGGCGGGAAAACTTTCTGCGCGCGAAGCGTTGCAGATTGTGCCGCAGATTTGTGAGGCGCTCCAGTTCGCGCACGACGAAGGCATCGTCCATCGCGACATCAAGCCGGAGAATATTTTGCTCGATAAAAAAGGCCGCGTGAAAATCGCGGACTTCGGCATCGCGAAAATTCTAAGCAGCGGCCCGAATGTGGCGATCACGGAAACCGGCGGTACCATCGGCACGCCGCATTACATGGCGCCGGAACAGATGGAGAGGCCGACGTCGGTGGACCATCGCGCGGATATTTTCTCTTTGGGGGTGGTGTTCTACGAAATGCTGACGGGGGAACTGCCGCTGGGCAAGTTCGGACCGCCCTCTTCACGCAAGGTGGAGGTGGATGTGCGGCTGGACGACGTGGTGCTCCGGGCCTTGGAAAAGGACCCGGAACTCCGCTACCAGCACGCGAGCCAGGTGAAGACCGCGGTGGATACCATCGCCGGCAGCGCGCCGCCGCCGCCCGCTTCCGATGCCAAAGCGATAGCCGCGCAAATACTGGCGGAGGATTACACTCTAAACATTGGTAGTTGCCTGCGGCGCGGGTTGAAATTGCTCAAAAGCAATTTCTGGCCGTTCGTCGGCATCACGGCGCTGCTTTTCGCGCTCATGGCATTTGCGGAGTCGATAGGCGCCACGACGGTCCAGCATGGTCCCGCTGGACGCCATTCATTTGAAATCGGTTCCGGGGTTGCAATCCTGATTTGGGGTCCGCTCGCCGGCGGAATGTATCTATATCTTTTGAAAAAGATACGCGGCGAAAAAGCCACGATCGAGACAGTCTTCAGCGGGTTCAGCGGCCGCTTCCTTAATTTGTTTCTCGGTGGCTTTGTCGCCTATCTGCTCACCTGGATAGGATTTCTGTGTTTCATTCTACCGGGCGTTTACCTGTTGGTGGCCTGGACGTTCACTCTGCCGTTGATTGCGGATAAACAGTTGGATTTCTGGTCGGCCATGGAGTTGAGCCGCAAAGTGGTGACGAAACACTGGTGGATCTTTCTCGGTTTCATTGTGCTTGGCGCACTCATGATGTTCGCCGGGCTTCTGGCACTGTTCGTGGGAGTGTTGATCATGGCGCCGTGGGTTGTGTCGGCCCAGATGTACGCCTACGAGGATATTTTGGGCAGCTTGAAACCAACCGCCGCCCCGCCCGTGATGGGGACCGGGCCCTACGGGACGGCGGTCCTGCCCAGGGCGCCTCAACCAGCCGAATCCTCGTGGACAACCGCGAGGAAAGTCGGCGTTTCCGTGGTTGTGGTGGTGGCCATCGGGGTGCTTCTTCTGGCAGCCTTCGTCGCAATTGTAGGACAACACGACTCCAGAATCGGATTCAAGCGAGAACAACAAGACCAGGTTGCCTACGAGTCAGTACCAATCAATCCTCCTGGACCGATTGAAGCGCCTGCGCCTGCAGACCCAGCGCGCCTCGTTTTCGGACCGGTGAAAGAGTTCGATATCCAGGCGCGCTCGACTGGCACCAATGAGTTTCTCAATCTGGACAACGAACAATTGCTGACGCCATCCGACGATATCACGAACGTTCTCGCCGGCGATGACGAAGACCGCGTTTGGGAGGGGCTCGACATTCCCAAGGATTCGCGCCGTTTCAAGTACCCGACCTGGCTGAATGAAAGCGGCGCCGATTTATTATACGCTGGTACCGGAAAAATCATTGGCTTCGACGGTATTTTCTCCCCGGCGCACGGGAACAGCTCGACGAATTGGGATGATTGGGACGGCATGACGCCGGAGCAGGTTCGCGCCGCGGTGGAAATGGTGGATTGGAGCCGACGCGTCCGGGAAGCGCAATTGCACGGAGAACCCACACCGCCCGCGCCGGAGGCCAGAGGCAATTATAATTCCGCCATGGAGCTGGCTTCTCAACAACCGGGCGGACCAGTGGTCAATTTGCTCACGCGCGATCA
>DASZPR010000638.1:0-1507 GCA_035550235.1 Verrucomicrobiia bacterium
GGCCGTGAGCCGCGCCGGCCAAAAACCACCGTTTGATTACCCGTTTCATCCACCACGCGATCGCGATCCAATCCACGTGACACCGCCACGGCCGGGCCGCTTGTGGGATAGGTCGCGATCAATTTTGGATTGGGCACCGGACTGAAGCCCATGTGGCCGGGAACATTTTCCGGCGAGATAAGTTGAATCACGCGCAGGCCGTTTTTGCCATCCGCGACCAGCGCAAATTCCGAGGCGCTGATGGACCCGATTTGCACCGCGCGAACGTCGTTGAGCGCGCCCTCGGCAGTATAGAGCCGCTCGAGCCTCGGCTTTTCCGGGTTCGTGATATCAATGAACGCCAGCCCGTCCTCGCCATCGGCCACATAAGCGTAAGTGCGCGCGAGGTAAAAACGCTGCGCGTGTTTCAGCGGCACGATGGCTCCGGGAATCAATTTCGGTTTCGCGGGATCGGTGACATCCACGACTTTGAAACCATCTTCATCCGTCACAAATGCGTAACGGAACTGCACACCCACTGCGCGCGGATTTTTAAATTCACCGGCGCTCAACTCCGCCACCATCGTTGGCGCTTTCAACTCCGTGTTGCTCAAGCCGAGCACGAACAACCCATTCTTGCCAACAACATAGAGATTCGTGCCCGCCATGAACGAATGCATCGCGCCGGCGAGTTTGCCGTCGGGGTTGTAACGAATGATTTTTTCCTTATCCAAAAAATTATTCTCCGGATTTCCATCCACGAGCGTTCCCACACTGCACATCACCAGACCCTCTTCGCGATCGGTGATGAACACCCACGCATAGATCAAGCTGATCGGTTGCTCTTCGTTGCCGGTGTAAATGTCGTTGGTTTCGCCCGGGCGAATTTCCGCCCTCGAAATTTCCGGATAATGCTGCCGCAACGGATCGATGCCCAGTGTGCTCGGTAATGTCACCGAAGTGGCGTATTTCGTTTTGATGGAAGTCCGCTGGCCGAGCGGCGAAACCGGCGAACTCACAATGCGTTCGGAAAAACCTTTTTGATCGACGTTCGCGACATCAAAAACTTCAAAGCCATCCTCGCCGTTGGCGGTGTAGAGGTATTCGCCGCGCAACGTCAGATCGAGAATTTCCTTCCCGTGATGATGATAAGCCTCCTTCAATTCGCCGTGATTCGCTTCGGCGTGTTGAACGTAATTCGACGGATACGCGATTTTTTGCAAATGACTGCCGAGGGCCGCCTGCGGTTCCTCACGCTCGGTCCACGCGACCGCATCGAAGCCATCCTTGCCCTCGCCGACGTAAGCATAATGCCCGAAGAAATTCACCGTGCCCGTGCCGAAGCCCAGCAATTGCGCCATCCACGCATTGTTGTCGTTCTCTTTCGAGATATGGCAATCGGTGCAGGTCTTGGTGGTGCCCACGCCGCTCGTCGTGTGTGGAAAATGCGGATTGAACGCCTGGCCGCTGTAACCCTCCGCGCTCACCGTTTGCTGTTGCGAATAAACCCATTCGCGATTCGCATTTT
>DASZPR010000639.1:0-6113 GCA_035550235.1 Verrucomicrobiia bacterium
TCGAGGAATAACACGACCTGGTAGTGCGCCAGTTTCTCGGCATTGAGGTCGTTCCAATTCGTGGTCGCTTCATAACTGAAATGATATCTTTGGGCGGCCTGCGGGAACCAGTGGTTCGCCTCCTTCACGAAACTAATGTGGGCCAGGTCTTGCTTGCCGGTATAGAACGCGATGACTTTGAATTTTGCGGCGGCATCTTCCGCGCGAATCGCGCAACCGGCGAGTGCGGCAATGCTGAGCAGGATGGTTCGGCTGAGTTTGTAGAGGTGGGACATAGCTGGATTTTGATTTCATCCAGACTATCTGAAAATTTCGTGCCACGGCAACCACCCCAAAAGAGGGATGAAGTCTCATTTCCGATCCGCACCCTCGAACAATTCCGGCTGCACGCTTTTTTCCGGCAACGCGTCATTGTCCGTCGACAGAAGTTTCTCGATCAACTCTTCCACGCCCGCTCCGTGCGTCGCTTTGGTCACGTAATGCACCTGTTTCTTCAAAAACGTCAGCGCATTTCCCACCGCCGCCGAGTAACCGCACAGCGTCAGAAACATTTGGTCGTTTTCGGCATCACCCACACCGGCAATGTCCGCCAGCGCAACGCCCAGGGCATTCGCGGCCTCGGTTAGTCCCGTCGCTTTGTCCACACTGGCCGGCAGGACCATTAGCGCGCCCTTATTTAAAATGACGCGCAGCTTCAGCCCCAGGTCTTCAATCACCGCCAGCACCACGCCTTTGTAGGTTTCCTGCGTGGCGACAATCACTTCGCCGAAAGATAATGGGGAAACCCCTCGTTCACGGAGACAATGAATGAACTCTTTGGGCGGCGGCGACACCAGGGCTTTTTTTTTGCCTTTGGCCGGCCAATACAGCAGCGCGCCGTTTTCCGCGACAATGCAATCGAACATTTTCGTGAACGGACAAACCTTTTGCAGATCGGGCAGCTCGCGGCCAGTGACCATGATTAATTTTCGCCCCGCGTCTTTCCAGCGTATGAGCGCGGCATGCGTCGACTCGGTGACATCACCATGTTGCGCGATGGTGCCGTCATAGTCAGTGGCCAGCGTCGTATATTTTGGTTTCGCCTTCACGACAACGCCTTGTTCAAAGCCTGATGCGCCGCGCCAATGGCGACCGCGTGGCCGCCGAGCTTCGCGGGTTTCACGCGGACGGCTTTGCTGACCTCGGGCGTTAGATATTCGCGCAAGCCGCCTTCAATTTCTTCGATGACCAACTCCGGCATCTGGCCAACCAATCCGCCGCCGAGCACCAGCATTTCGGGATTGACGAAATTGACGACGTTTGCGAGCGCAATGCCCACCACGCGCATGCGCGCGCGCAGCATTTCCTCGATGCGATTATCGCCATGCTTGATGGCGCGTTCCAAAATGCCCCAGGTGATCTTCGATAAATCCGTGCCGACCTCGCGATGCAAGTAAGGCGCCCAATTTTTTATCGCCATGACGAGCGCTTCACTGGCGATGGCGGATTTGCTGGCGATGCGATCGACAATGCCGTGGCTTAACGCGGCGCTGATTCCGCCGACGGGTTGCGCGACCAGCCCGCCAACCTGTCCACCGAAGCCGGAAGCGCCTGTGAACAATTTGCCGTTGATGATAGTCGCGCCCCCCACGCCGGTTCCAAAAAAAACTCCCATCACATTGTTGCAACCCCGCGCGGCGCCCAGGACGTGTTCGGCATGGATGCCGGTTTGCACATCGTTCTGAATCGTCATCTTGGCCTTCACTACTTTTTGCAGGTATTTCCCGATGGGATAATTTTCCAGCATCATCAGATTGGGCGAGGTATTGATCCGAATTTCCTTTTCATCGACCGCGCCGGCCGAACCGATTCCCACGGCCACGACTTCCAACCCTTTCGCCCGTGCGGTGGTGACCAATGACCCGACGGAATCCTTGAGCCTGCGCGTAAATCGATTGCGCCCTTCTTCAGGTGAGGTTTTGAATTTTACCTCCTCCAATTTCGTGAAGTGTTTATCCAGGAGCACGCAAAGGGTTTTTGTGCCGCCGACGTCGATCCCAACCGCTGCGGGTTTCTTCATAAGATTATCTGTAGAAAACTATCCTGAAATGAAGCGGCAACAATGGGGTGAAATCCACCGCGTTGGATGTGCTAGCGAAAAGGTGTAAGGTGCGCCACAGTCCCACGACCAACTGATAATGCTCTAAAAGCGGTCAAGCTCTCGAACTGGCCCCGGAAACGACATGAAATGTTTTATACATAAAACGGACGCGGTCGCGGTCTGCGCTTATTGCGGGCGGGCGATGTGTGAGGATTGCGCCGGTTCTCCCAATGCGTCGCGAATGGTTTGCTCCACCGACTGCGCTGCCGCTTTGGCGCGGAACGACCAGGCTATGCAGTCCGTTCTCCAGAAAAGCGTGCAGAGCCTGAAAGCCAGCGCGTTTTACTGTTATCTTTGCGGTGGATTATCCGCCGCCGGAGCGATTGTGGCTTGGTTTATCTTGCCCTCCACTTTTCTTATTCTTTTCACCGGAGCGTGTGCGATCGTTTTATTCGCTTCCGGCATCTGGTACACTCTGGTCTCGCGCAGCCGGGTTTGACTTGATAGCCCAGCGTAATTTGGCGGGTGACGAACGGGGATTGTCGTGCCGCTCTTCGGGCGAGGGACGAATAACCTCGCGCGCGATATCTGCGTAAACTCCCTCGCGCAAACCAGCCTCAAACGATTTCTTCACGCGACGATCTTCGCCCGAATGAAACGTCAGGATGGCCACTCGCCCTCCCGAATTCAGGCACGACGGCAAATGGCGCAACAGCATATCGAGCGCGGAGAATTCATCGTTTACCTCGATGCGCAAGGCTTGGAACACGCGGCGGACCGTAAGATCGGCCTCATCTTTATGCACCTGCGGGATCGCTGATCGCACGCCCGCAGCAAGCGCTTTGGTGGTCGGAAACATTCGTCCCGCCAGCGCCGTCGCTAAATCATGAGCGCGTGGTTCATCGGCATTTTCCTGAAGTATTCGCGTCAGCGCGGTGACGGAAGTTTTTTCCAGCAACACGGAGACGGGAAAACCTCGCTGCGGATTCATGCGCATGTCCAGCGGTCCGTCGAATTTCGTGGAGAACCCGCGAACGGGATCATCGAGTTGCATTGAAGACACACCCAGGTCGGCGAGGATGCAATCCGCGCCGCTCAAATTCGCGCCCGCAAGCGCCTGCGGCAAGCCGGCAAAATTGCTGCGCACGGCCATGAAGGTATCCGGGCCAAAACCTGCGGCGCGTAGGCGGGCTTCGGTCTTGGGCAATTCGATGGGATCCGCGTCGAGACCGATCAATCGTCCGCCGGGCTGCAGGCGCGCCAGGATTTCGCGCGTGTGACCGCCGTATCCCAGCGTGCAATCCACTGCCAGTTCGCCGGGTTTGGGCGAAAGCGCTTCCAGGATTTCCGCGACCATGATCGGCCGGTGGGTTCCCGCGGGCGTTTTGCCGGACGCAAGCACTTTGGCGACGGTGTCCCCGTAGCGTTGCGGATCGTGTTCTTTGTATTTTTCTTCGAACCGCCGCGGATGCTTGCCCGAATAACGCGGGCGACGCCGGTGCGGCGTGGCCGGCTCAGGTGCTGGAGATGAAACGTCTTCGCTCATGGAGCGAGGGGAAATTGCAGCAAAATCCACCGAAAGGACAGATTGAAAGTGACGGTAACAACAGGCAGCGGGATACCCCATTTATAGAGTTCAGCCTTTGGAGGACATTCCGGCATGCGTTTATCGAGCATCCTCCCGGTATTTTTATTGTGCGTTTTTTGTGGCTGCCAATCGTTGCAGTCCCAGTCGCCAAAAACAAATGCGGCTCCAGAAAAGAACAACGTCAATCTGCCGATTCGAAACAACGCTCTGGCGTTGCTGAGTGACTTGTTGAACGACGAGAAAAACGTCAGCAAAATTTTGATCATCAAACGCAATTCAGACGAACTGGGAAAATTGATTAAAGAAATTTCCGAAACGGCGGGGCAGGGCGCGAAGATGCTCGATGAACTCGCGAAGAACGAGCCGGGACTTGATCTGAAGCAATTGGACCTGCCGCCCGGCGAAGCGGCCACGCGCAAGGCAATTTCTAAAACAAAGGAGCACTTGCTGTTGTCGTCGAAGGGCGTGGAGTTTGAGTTTCAATTGTTATTGACCCAAAGCGAAGCACTGAATTACGGCGCGCATCTCGCGATGGTGGTCGCGGACTGCGAGACCCAGCCAGAGCGGACCCGCGAATTCCTGCGGCTCGCCGCACACATGAGAGATTTGCACGAGCGCGTGCTGGCGATGTTGCGGGAGCGCAAGCAATAGGCTGGGCCCAATCAGTGTTCACCAGGCGCGCGCGTATTGAACCGGCGGCGGCACTTTGTGGCCCAATTCCTTCGCGGCGTGCTCGGGCCAGTAAGGATCGCGTAGAAATTCCCGCGCCATGTAAACGAGGTCCGCTTTGCCGCTGCGGATAATTTCATCCGCCTGTTTGGGTTCGGTGATGGCGCCGACGGCAGCGGTCGGAAGATTGGCTTCGCGGCGAATTTTTTCAGCGAACGGCACCTGGTAGCCGGGGCCGGCGGGAATTTTTGCGTCCGGCACCGAGCCGCCGGAGCTGCAATCAATCAAATCCACACCTTCCGCTTTGAGACGCCGCGAAAGCTCCACACTTTGCTCAATGTCCCAACCGCCGGGCACCCAGTCCGAACAGGAGAGCCGGGCAGTGAAAGGAAATTTCTCCGGCCATACGGCGTGAACGGCGCGGGTGGTCTCGACTGCGAACCGAATGCGATTTTCGAAGCTGCCACCGTAACGGTCTGTGCGCTGGTTGCTGAGCGGCGAAAGAAATTCGTGGGCGAGATAACCGTGAGCGAAATGCAATTCCAGCCATTCCACCCCCGCTGTGACGGCCCGTTTGGCGGCAGCAACAAAATCATTTTGCACTTTCGCAATGTCTGCCTCGGTCATCGCATGAGGTACTTTGTTGAGATTGCCGCCAAAAGGAACTGCACTCGGGGCCACGGTTGGCCAGCCGCCCTGGTCGTTCGCGAGATGCGCGCCGCCCTCCCATGGGCGCGCGGCGGAGGCTTTGCGCCCTGCGTGGGCGATCTGGATTCCCGGCACGGCGCCGTGCTGCTTGATGAAACGATTGATGCGCGCAATGGGCTCGATGTGCTTTTCCGCCCAAATGCCGGCGTCACCGGGAGTAATCCGCCCCTCGGGCGAAACCGCCGTCGCCTCGGCAATCACGAGCGCCGCGCCGCCGACTGCGCGCGCGCCGAGATGCACCAGATGCCAATCGGTCGCCACGCCATCCTCGGAGGAATATTGGCACATCGGCGAGACGCCGATGCGATTGCGAAGGGTCACCGAACGGAGAGTGAACGGTTGGAACAGGTGCGGTTGATTGCTTAATTTCGTTTCCATCGCGTCTCTTCATAAACGCGAGTTGGGCAATGCGCAAGTGTGAGGAAGTGCGTGAGAGGCGGCTGAGTCACCAGGGCCGATGCCGATCCGGGCGTGGTTTTCGGGGTGTCGGGCGTTCTTCGGACGATGGCCGTTGTTCGGCTTGGATTGCGGTCATGGCTTCATCGATCACACCGAGCAATTCCTGCCGGCCTTCGCCGGTTTCCGCGGAACACGTAAACGCCACCGGCGGTTTTTCGAACCACGGCGCGATCTGCGCCATGAACGCAGCGACGTTTGCCTGCACGACGTCAGCCGGCACCTTATCGGTCTTGGTAAAAACCAGCACGAACGGCACTTCGCGACGCGTGAGCCATTCAATGAATTCGATATCGATAGGTTGCGGTGGCAACGCGGATTCGATGAGCGCAAACACACTGCAAAGGTTGGTGCGATGTTCGAGATAGTTCAGCACGGCACGATTGAATCGCGCACTGTCCTTTCGCGCTCCTTCGGCAAACCCGTATCCGGGCAGGTCCACCAGCCGCCAATTTTTGTTAATGGTGAAAAAATTGATGAGCTTGGTGAATCCCGGCGTGGGCGAGACGCGGGCCAGATTGTCTTTGCCGGTAAATAGGTTCAGTAATGAGGATTTGCCGACGTTCGAGCGGCCGATGAAGGCGAACTCAGGCAGCAACTCGTCCGGACACG